>CALZJL010000120.1 GCA_945787625.1 uncultured Prevotellaceae bacterium | reverse complement strand
GAGGGTACCAAGCAGTTCTGCAAGGAGCACCCATACGTCAATGCTGACAAGATAGGCTGTCTCGGTGCGAGCTATGGTGGCTTTATGACGCAGTATCTGCAGACCAAGACCGATATCTTTGCTGCGGCTATGTCGCACGCCGGTATCAGCAATATCACGAGCTACTGGGGCGAGGGCTATTGGGGCTATTCGTACAATGCCTGTGCTGCCCCTAACTCTCACCCGTGGAACAATCCTCGCCTCTTTACCGAGCATTCGCCTCTGTTCAATGCAGACAAGATTAACACGCCTATTCTCTTCATGCACGGCGGAGCGGACACGAATGTCCCTGTGGGCGAGTCTATACAAATGTTTAACGCTCTGAAGATTCTCGGCAAGGAGACGGCGTTTGTCATGGTAGACGGTCAGGATCACTATATCGGTGACCACCACAAGCGCATAGCATGGCACAACAGCATCATGGCGTGGTTCCAGCGTTGGCTGCAAGACGATGCAAGCTGGTGGAACGAACTCTACCCCGAGAAGAATTTCTAATCTCTGACAATGATTTATCCAAACAATTTCGAACATAAGATTGGTTTTGACGACATACGCGCCATTCTCAATGAGCTATGTCAGAGCCAGCTCGGGCGTGAGCGTGTAGAGCAGATCGAGATGATGACCGACGTCTCGCTCATACGCCAACGCCAGCAGGAGACACGCGAACTGGCTCAGATTCTGGCTTCGACTACCGAACTGCCCGATATGTCGTTTTACGACTTGAGACCTCAGATACAGCGTATCAGGCTTGAGGGAGCTCACATCGAGGAGGAAGACCTCGACAAGTTGAAACGCTCGCTCGACACTCTGCACGCATGGCTGAGACTCGTAAGATCACAGAAGGATTCTGACCCTTCGCCCATGGCTCCGCTGAGATTCCAGAATACCGTGGGCGAGGATCTGCTCTACCCTGCTCTCAACCAGCTCTCGCTCGGTGTGTTTACCTTTATCGCGGTGGCGGCCTCTATCGACAAGACTATCGACAAGTATGGGCATATACGCGACGAGGCGAGCCCCGAGCTGGCTCGCATACGCCATGACCTCCGCGCCAGCGAGGGTAGTGTGAACCGTACGCTGCACAGCATACTGCGCAGCGTCAAAAACGAGGGTCTCGTGGCGCAAGACGTCACTCCGACGTTTCGTGAGGGGCGACTCGTGATTCCAGTCAGCCCTTCGCTCAAACGGCGTCTCGGCGGCATAGTGCATGATGAGTCTGCCACGGGCAAGACTGTCTACATCGAGCCTCAAGAGGTAGTGGAGGCCAACAACCGCATACGCGAACTCGAGAGCGAGGAGCGGCGCGAGATTATACAGATACTGAAGCATATCACCATGCTTATCCGACCCAACGCCAAGGAGATGCTACGCGCCTTCGACTTTCTTGCAGACTTGGAATATGTACGCGCGCGTGTCGGGTTTGCACAGCGCATAGGGTGTGTATGTCCGCTGGTGGCAGCCCACCCTATCATAGATTGGACTCTGGCTCAACACCCTCTGCTCAAGCTCACGTTTGAGAAGCAGGGCAAGAAGGTGGTGCCTCTGGAAATCAAGCTGGATCGCAAGCAGCATATCCTCATCATCTCCGGTCCTAACGCCGGAGGCAAGAGTGTCTGCCTGAAGACTGTGGGACTCATACAGTATATGCTGCAATGTGGACTGCCTGTGCCCGTGGGCGAGAACTCAAAGATGGGTGTTTTCGACAAGATTGCCATCGACATCGGCGACGAACAGAGTATCGAGGACGACCTTTCGACCTATTCGAGCCACCTGCTCAACATGAAGAACATGATGCGTATGGCTGACAATTCGACCCTCCTGCTCATCGACGAGTTTGGCGGCGGTACTGAGCCTAACATCGGTGGGGCTATAGCCGAGGCCATATTGAAGAGGTTTGTCGAAAAGAAGGCTTTCGGCGTAATCACCACCCACTATCAGAACCTCAAGATGTTTGCTGACAGTCACGATGGGGTGGTCAATGGTGCTATGCTCTACGACCGACAGCAGATGCAGGCTCTCTTCCAGCTACAGATGGGCAACCCGGGAAGTTCGTTTGCCATAGAGATAGCACGCAAGACTGGTATTCCCGAAGACGTCATCGCCGATGCTACCGAGATTGTGGGCAAGGACTATGTCAATGCCGACAAGTATCTGCTCGACATCGTGCGCGACAAGCGTTACTGGGAGGGCAAACGCCAGACTATTCACAGTCAGGAGAAGCAGATGGAGCAGACTATCCAACGCTACGAGCGCGAGATTGTGATGCTCAAGGAGAAGCGTCAGGAGATAATCAGCGAGGCTCGCTCGCAGGCGGAGGAGATTATCCAAAACTCCAATGCCGTGGTCGAAAACACGATTCGTGAGATTCGCGAGGCTCAGGCCGAACGCGAGCGTGTACGTGAAATCCGCAACGAGCTCAACGAGTTTCGCCAGCAGCTCGACGAACACACTACGAGCGAGCACGACGAGATGATTGAGCGCAAGATGCGCCAGATACAGGAGCGACGCCAGCGTCAACAGGACCGCAAGCGCGACAAGGCTGAGCAGGCTCTGCGCGAACAGTCGCAGCAGAAGGCTCTCGGAGCCCTACTCGGTTCGCTCGGCACACAACGCCAGCAGGAGACCTCGGCCATCTGTCCTGGACAGGACGTCAAGATCGCTGGTACTACTGCCATAGGCAAGGTGGAGAAGGTCAACGGT
Organism: uncultured Prevotellaceae bacterium; assembly: GCA_945787625.1. The sequence goes on along the minus strand of CALZJL010000120.1, from coordinate 2,159 downwards.
GCACGCATCACGGTGATGTTTGGACACGTGCGCAGCGTGGTCGACATCAAGCGACTCGTACCCGTGCGTGTGGAGCGTGCTGCCAAGCAGCAGAACGAGGTGAGGGTCACGTCGTTTGTCAGCCGGGAGACTCAGGATAAGATTCGCGAGACTCATCTCAACTTCAAGCAGGACATTGACATACGCGGTATGCGTGGCGACGAGGCGATAGAAACTGTCACTCACTATATGGACGACGCGATACTCGTCGGTGCATCGCGGGTGAGGATACTCCACGGCACTGGCAATGGCATACTGCGCCAACTCGTACGTCAGTATCTCAACTCTATCCCTCACGTCAAATCGGCACACGACGAAGATGTGCGCTTTGGCGGTGCGGGGATAACTGTGGTTGAAATCAAATAAAATTCACCTCTGGACGAAGTGTAATACCAAACCTCTGCCGCACATCACCTATGATGGCGTTGCAGAGGTTTACTATGTCCTGTCCTTTTGCGCCACCGTTGTTGACGAGTACCAGTGCCTGATGGGGGTGTACTCCCGCAGGGCCGAGAGTGCGGCCTTTCCAACCGCACTGCTCTATCAGCCAGCCAGCCGGTATCTTGATGTGGTCTGCATAGACCTCATAGTATGGCATGGAGGGGTTGGCAGACTGTATGCTCTCAAAGCGGTCACGCGCCACGATGGGATTCATGAAAAAACTGCCGGCATTGCCTGTGACCTTGGGGTCGGGCAGCTTGCGTGTACGTATGTCGATGATGATGTCACGCAATGCTTCGGCTGTGAGCTCGGGGACTTCAGCAGCTGCTCGCTGTAGCGGTCCGTATGAGAGCTTTGGCTCGAAAACCTTGCTCAGGCGATAGTCTACGTGTGTGACTATCATGCGCCCCCGCATCTCGGGAGTCTTGAAGATGCTGTGACGGTATGCGTAGCCACACTCTGCATTGTCAAAGGTGCGCTCTGCCCCGTCGTCTACGGCCATGCAGTGTACTGCGGCGATGTGTTCGCAGGCCTCCGTCCCGTATGCCCCTATGTTTTGTACTGCGCTCGCTCCGACCTGTCCGGGTATGTGGCTGAGATTCTCGATACCATACCAGCCCTGCGAGATGCTGTATCGGATAAATGCGTCCATCTCCCAGCCTGCCCCTACGCGCACGGTGATGTGCTCATCGTCTTGCTCTATGACTTCGAGAGACTTTATCCTACTCTTCAGTATAGTGCCGCTGTACTTTTTGAGAAACAACAGGTTGCTCCCGTCGCCGATGTGCAGCAGTGGACGCTCATAGGCCGTGTCGCGGAGTATATCTCTCAGCTCTCCGACGGTATCATACTCTACGAGGCACTCTGCCTCCTCGTCGATGCCAAACGTATTGTATGGCAGCAGCGAAATATTTCTCAAGACGTTCATGTCAGTTGTCGAATTGGGTTAGTTTCCAGTCGTTGCCGTGTTTCTCAAAGGTGAAGGTCTCGCTCAGTCCTTGCCCCATGGCCATCTTTTCGAGCATCATACGCCGTCTGCCATCGTATATCTGACCGTAGCGAATGTTGGATATCACTCCGCTGGGGAACTCTCCTATCACCGCGGACCATTGCGCACGGTCTATAAAACCCTCGATGCTCTGGTTTTCATCGTCAGGATCCATCATCGTCACTCTGATGCTACGCGCCATCGATCTGTACTGAAACGTGCTGTCTGTAGTGAAACGTGCATAAAACTGTAGGAAGTCACACATGTCGCTCCCTGCGAAACCATACACTTCCTTGCTCGTCAGACGCCACTTGCCTTTCTGCTTTTGAAACTTGAACGATATGATTTCCTGCTCATTGAGGTCTATGCGTTCTACCGAGGCGACGCTGAGCATGGTGTCTTCGTTGAGTGCCATCTCACTCTGGCTACTATAGAGATTGGTGCAATACTCGCCTGCCATAAAAGAGAGGTCGCAGTTCAAGCCCTGCTCTGTGCGCGAATTTTGTATGCGATGACTGCGGACGAACGTATACAGGAAATCGTCAAACAACTCATCGACTCGCTCTTCTCCCTCCTTTGGCATAAGTGGCAGATCGGTCTCCTCCTCGTCAGGAAGCAAGGTTGTGTCTGTTTCTGCAAGAAATAGCGAATCATCATCGCCAGTCTCCCGCTCTGTTTTCCCTCCCGAGCA
>CALZJL010000119.1 GCA_945787625.1 uncultured Prevotellaceae bacterium | reverse complement strand
CCCAGCTGTTGAGGGTATTGCTCTTGTAAGTACCATCGCCTGATGGTAGACTCTGATTACTGAACATACGCAATGAAATACTCACCGCAGCAGACTTGTAACCATCGAATGAAGAAATTGCATCAGCAGTGGCGTCGGCACCCACAAAAAGGAACTGGTACTGCTGGTTCTTGTTGAGAGTGACATCTGTGAAAGTGAAATCCATTGAGACCGAATTGTCATTTCCACAATTCTGATAAGCATTGCTATTGTCAGACAGAGCCACAAACTGCCCTGTCGTAGCATCAGCAGAATACTGATAGATGGCCACCTTAAAATCAGAGCCGTCACCATTTGTTGTACGGCCATAAATACTTAATGTCTGGAGATTGACTTCGTCAGCCATTTCATCGCCAGAAGCATTGTAGAAAGTATCTGTCAGCTTGGCGGTAAAGCCATAGTAACTATTACCATTGTCGTTCATAACTGTGGTAATAGTCGTAATGGCCCACATCACTCCAACACTGCACAGAATCACAGAAAGAAGTAGATAGAGTCTTCTCATAAGATTTGATTAGTTAGTTTGTTAGTTAATACATTTAGGTTAAATATTGCACAAAGTTACAGATTTTTTTGACTTTATCGTACTTTTTCTCGAGAAATCGCAAAAAATATCAGCAAAGTTCGACGAAGAAGTCGACCACGATACTCAAAAGAAGCACTATACGAGTATATACAGAAATGTCAGAGTCAGCACAAGAAGCACTATATACATATCGTCGCAAGAATAGCCAGATTTGGTATAGGCACTGCTGTAGTACCTATGTGTGCCCGACATGAAGTAGTGTCGGATATAGCACATTGCCATATATATTGCAAAGGATATGATTGTCGAGATGAACGTCATGACCACAACCAGTATGGCTGTCATTGGCAATGCAAATACCGAGCTCATTGTGCCCAATATTGCAGCCAAAGACAATGCTACGGTGGTTGGGGCATGACGATATACGAGCGACAGATAAACGGCGCATGATGTGAGCGCCACACATGTGGACGAGGTGTGAATGTCTATGATAGGCATGGCCGACACCGTGCAGACTGCCAAGGACAAGAGCAGTGATACACTGGTAAGTATCGCCTCTCCGACAGAACGGTCACGGAATATGACTATGATGGCAGCCAAAAGCGATGGGACCCAGACTACGAGGTGGTTTGCACATGTGAGTATCTCGTGGACAAAATAGTTGTCCATATCCTGTATCCAGGCCTGTATGAAGGTATTTATTTCAGTCATGTGTGTGTGCTGGTATCAAATGGTTTCGAACACGTCCTTGCGTACCCACCCTACCTTGCCATCGGCTATGACTACTTCTACCCAATCGCGCAGGGTGTTGTCGCGTATGACGATTTTGGTACCTTCGTGTATGACGAAGAGGTCAGTGCCAGACTTGTCAGGAGTACTCTTGACCACTACGGCTGGCGACATGATGATGCCTTCCATGCGGTTGTCGTTGCGCGAGCGCAGACTCCACGCCATGATATTGAACAGTATGACGCACAGCAGCGACAGCATTGAGCCAAAGAAACTTATCTTGCGCCACATGATGCCAGAAAGGTATATATACGCCCCAAACAATACGAGCATCACGGCAAAGGCCGCCGTGGCAAGGTATGCCCATTGGCTTACCGAGAGGCTGAGCATGAGACTATTCCACCAGGATATGAAAAACATCTCGTGTCGCGGTGTGATGCGGTCTATGGTCTTGGAGCGTGCCATATCGAGATTGAAGCGTATATCGTCGTCTGACGGGTCGAGTCTGGCAGCACGCTCAAACCATAGTACAGACTTGGCAATGTTGTCCATACGATAGTATGTACAGCCGAGATTGTAGCTGACGATGCTGCTCTCGCCCATCTTGCTTAGTTTCAGATAGCATTGTTCTGCCTTTCCGTAATCTCCCTTAGTATATGCAGCATCAGCAGTCTTCTTGAGCCCGGCAACATCTGCGGCTGAGGCGGTAAGACCGACCAGCATGGTCAGTATGATTATGGCGTACTTCTTCATACTTTCTATCTACAATTTGCAATTTTCTATTCTTGATATGGCAGCCTGTGCCGATTCGAATATCTTCTCCATGTTTGATGCTGGGTCGCCTGGAGCAAAGCGTGCGAACTCGCAGTCCGAGAGAACCGCCATGTATTGCTGCACGGAGGCTTCGTCTACTCCACGCTGTGTGAGCCCTGCCGCTACGTTGTCTTTGTTGAGCTCGGCTACGGGGAGATTGAGCTTGTCAGCGGCATAGCCCATGAGGGCACGCAGGGTCTCGTCGTAGAAAGCGTTTGAATCCTTGCTCTTGAGCAGCTTTGAGGCCTGCTTCAACCGTTTGGTCGCTGCCTTGGAAGCCCGTTTCGTACGGCGTCGTGCTATATCGGCATTGGCCTTGGCCTGACGGCGGAACACAGCCAACACAAGAGCAAAGACTGCCGACAAGGCAAGGAGATTGCCAAAATATCTCCATGTCGCAAAATAATTGTCTGCATGAGGGACTATGTCTGCCTCAGTCTGCTTGATATAGTGTATGTCGTTAGAGAGTACCTTGAGGTCTTCCTTGTCGGGTGCTGTCATACGGCTTCCTCCCTTGCCCTTGGCCACACTGATTGCAAACGGGTCGGTCTTGAGAGTCTTGTATTGCTTGGCATCTGGGTCAAAATAGGTGAACTCTACTGGATCTATGTCAAATTTGCCTCCATGTCTGGGTACGATGACATAGTCGTATATCACATTGCCCTTTGCTCCTGAAGAGGTGATGGAAGTCTTGTCGTTCTGTTTCGGCGTATAGACCTCGAAATCCTTTGGAAACTCTACCTTGGGGGCTTTCATCAGCTTCATATTGCCATGTCCTGACACTACCATACGGAGCGATGCAGCATCGTTGGCATTGACCTGCTCGGGAGTGAGCGATGCAGAGATACTGAATTGCCCTACTGCACCTGAGAAGTTGACAGGTCGCGGCTCTGGCAGGGGGCTGACGTTGAGTACCAACTCTGGAGTCTTGATAGTCTTTCTGACGAGCTGGGCAAGAGAGCCTCCACTAAAGAATATGTCGAAGGGGTCTGCACTCTGGTTGATGACCTCGACCTCTGCGTCAAACGACACACTCGGTATGACGAGCTTGCCGCTCTTCTGCGGGAAAAGCACATACTGACGCCACACAGCTGTTCCGTAATTGCGTCCGTCGCGTCGTTCGTGTTTGAGCGTCATCTGCGCCTTGCTGTCGAGCTCCTGGCAATGGAAGCCATCGAGTTCGGGCATTTCACCCGACAGTTGTCGCACGTTAACGAGCGTATAGAGCTTGTAGGTGAGCAGCACAGCCTCTTGCTCGTAGACTTGAGTCTTGTTGGCAGAGACTGTTATAAAGATGTCGCTGTTGCTGACGCCTCGTTGTGACGACTGCTGGTGCTGACTGTTGTTGGGCTGAGATCCCTGAGCACTGGCACCACCCCCCTGAGAGGGATTTGAGGCTGGATAAACCTGTATGGTGGCAGTCTGACTCCTTATGCTCTTCCCGTTTGAGATGACGGTAGCCGCTGGGAGTTTGAAAGTTCCCTCCTTCTGAGCGAGCAACGTGTAGGTGAAGGTCATGCTCGAGGACTGCGTAGTCTTGCCGTTGACCATCGAAAACGAACTCTGCGAGCTGGTAGAGGGACCATACAGTACCTCAAAACCCGGAAAGTCCTCGACCTTTATATCATCCACGTCCTGAGTGTTGAGCACATAACTCACACGTATCCTCTGCCCCACCTCACAATGTTGTGGAGCCTGAATCCTGAGTGTCTGGCACCATGCTGAGATGCCAATGAGAGAAAAGACTAAAAGACTGAGCGTTTTCTGTCTAAGCATTTTCTATATTTCCAGAATTATACAATTATATTCAGTTATCTTCGATTGCTACTGGCCTGATGCGTAGGAAAGTATGCACTACCACTGTTTGAGCAACTGCCGTCTCCTACTCTGCTGCTGCTGGCGTCTGACCTTCTCCTGAGTGTCTTTCTCGCGCTGCATTGCAGCCTGCAACATCTGCTCCGCGTTCTCACGCGACATTTCCTGCTCTTGCTGCTGTTGTTGCTGCTGTTCCTTTTCCTTCTCCTTGTCCTGCTTGTCTTGCTGCTGTTGCTGCTGCTGTTGTTGCTGCTGATCCTTGTCCTTGTTCTTGTTCTTGTCTTGGTCCTGGTTGTTGTCGTTCTGCTGATTCTTCAGCTGTCGCTGACACAAGACATAATTGTAGCGCGTCTCATCGTTAGCGGGGTCGTTGCGCAGCGACTGCTTGTAGCACTCGATGGCCTTGTCAAACTGTTTGGCAGATTGCAGTATCACTCCCATATTATGGTAGACGTCGCTCAGGCGCTTGCTGTCCTTCTCTAAGCGTGCAGCCTGCTCGTATTCCTTCATGGCATCCTGTACTTTGCCGTCGAGCAAAAGGGCATTGCCCATATTGTAGTGGGCTATGGCACACGAAGGATTGTATTCGACAGCCTTCTTGTATTGGACTATGGCCTTGTCGGAGTTTTTCTGACGATTGACAGAATCGCGCAAGAGGCGGTTGCCACGGCGCACGTAATCGCGGTCGTTCTGAGCATGGAGCACAGAGAAGCTCATCGCAGCCATTGCTATCAGTATCAGAAGTTTCTTCATAATTCTAACGTGCAACTTGATTTTTCTTTTCGAAAATGGTGAATCTTTGCAGGACATGATTCTCACGTTCGAGTATAATGACATCAGCCAGCAGGAGTATCAGTCCGAGTATGAGGAACCCCTGAAACTGCTCGTCAAACTCGCTGTACATCTCCGTCTCAAGGGTCGCCTTAGAGAGCTGGTCGACATAGGCGTTGAGCTTCTCCTGAGCCGAGCTGCTGTTGTCTAC
>CALZJL010000118.1 GCA_945787625.1 uncultured Prevotellaceae bacterium | reverse complement strand
AACCTAAAAAAAATGTAATTTTGTACGCGTAACCAAATATTTCTCCCATTATCCGAGAAACACACAGCACATTGAGAAAGACACAACAATCCATGCAAAAACAAGACATCGTGCGGCGTCTGATAGACAGCGGGCACGACTTTGCATTGTACCGCTTCCCCAACGAGAGTGAACCACACCTCGTGCTCCAACTCGAAGGCGAAGCCGAACGGCCACAAGACGGCGAGGAATGCTCAGGCTTCATCTTTGCCCCCTTTTCCGAGACCAAAGCCATACCCACGCTGCTCATCAGCCCCGACATAGCCGTCAGCGGCTGGCAGCTCATCGACGAATATACCCAAAGCCTCAACCGTCGGCGTACCTCCCTGTCCAACATCGCCCTCGACAGCCCCCACGGCGACATCGACCAGTCCGACACCTACAAGATGGCCTTCCGCACCTTCCGCAACCAGCTCGACCGCGAAGAATACCAAAAACTGGTACTCTCATACAGCATGTGTACCCCCTGGCGATATTCCGGACACGAAGACAAACTCTACATGACCGCATTAGAGAAATTTCGCGACTCCATGGTCTACCTCGTCTACACACGCAAAGGCGGACGCTGGTTTGGCTGCACCCCAGAGCTACTCGTCGAAGGCTACGGCCGCAAATGGCGCACCATGTCCCTGGCAGGCACCATGACCTCCGACACCACCATTCCCTGGTCAGCCAAGAACCTCCACGAACAAGAACTCGTCAGCCAATACATCGAAGGACAGCTGCAAGACCTCCGGGCACAAGTCATACGACGAGGCCCCTACACCACCAAGGCAGGCAGACTCATACACCTGCGCACCGACTTCACCTTCCACACCCCCACCCCCCAAGGAGCACGCCACATCGTCAACCTCCTGCACCCCACCCCCGCCGTCTGCGGGCTACCCAAAAACCAAGCACTCAACTTCATACGCAGCTACGAACGCAACCAGCGCATGTACTACACAGGCTACCTCGGTCCCATCAATCTGAGAGCCGAGACCAACATCTACGTCAACATACGATGCTGCAACATACGCCCCAACGGCAAAGCCGTCTTCTTCGCCGGCGGAGGCCTCACACGCGACAGCCTGTACATCAGCGAAAAAGAAGAAATCAAGCGCAAGCTCGACACACTCATGACCCTCTAAACGCCACACACTTCACCCCCCATGCTAAGCTCAGACCAACCCACACTCCAGCTCCTCGCCCTCCTCAAAGCCCACGGCATCACCGACCTCGTACTCTGCCCCGGGAGCCGCAACGCAGGCATCGTACACAGCGCCCTGCAGACAGACAGCTTCACCTGCCACCGCATCACCGACGAGCGCAGCGCAGGCTTCTATGCCCTCGGCATCGCCCTCTCCACACACCGTCCCGCCGCCGTCATCGTGACCAGCGGCAGCGCCCTGGCCAACCTCTACCCCTCAGCCTGCGAAGCATACTACCAGCAAGTCCCCGTAGTCTACATCTCCGCCGACCGCCCCGCACGCTGGATAGGACAGATGGACGGACAGACCATGCCCCAGCACGGAGCCCTCGGCAAGATGGTAAAACTCAGCGTCACCCTCCCCCCCGACGACCCACACCACGCCAACCGCCTCATCAACGAAGCCCTACTCGAAAGCCACCACCACACCCCCGGCCCCGTACACATCAACATACCCATCGACGAACCCATCTACAAGTTCGACACCCAGACCCTCCCCCACGTCCGCGTCATCGAGCGAACCACCGAAAAAGTCACAATAGCCCCCCATACGCGAACCCTCGTCCTGATTGGACAAATGGACAAAGCCACCGCCGACCGCTGCACCGACATACTGACCCTCCACGACGCCAAAGTCATAGCCGAAAACCTCAGCAACCTACACCCCCAACGCTACATCAACACATACCACATCGACTGGGATCACACATCCCCCTTCGACCTCGTCATCACCCTCGGCGGCCACCTCACCAACAAAGCCATGAAAGAAGCTCTACGCCGCCCCCCCCCGAGCCAACACTGGCACGTCAGCCCCGACGGAGCCATCGCCGACACCTTCGGCAGCCTGACCCGAGCCATCGAGTCCACCCCCGAGTCATACCTCCCCCACATAGCCCCACACTCCACCACCGACCTCCCCCTACTGCCACCCCACGACAACCCCACGCCCATCATCGACCAACTCATCTCCCAGCTCCCCGAAGGCAGCATACTACACCTCGCCAACAGCAGCACCATACGCCACGCCCAACACAGCCCCCTACCCAGCCCCGACCCCGGGAAGAACCACATCACCATCTGCTGCAACCGGGGCATCAACGGCATCGAAGGCACCCTCAGCACCGCCGTAGGCTACGCCCGAGCCAGCCACCCACACCCCAACTACATCATCATCGGCGACCTCTCATTCCTCTACGACCAAAACGCCCTCTGGAATGCAGACCTCCCCGACAACCTCCACATACTCCTGCTCAACGACCACGGCGGAGGCATCTTCGACACCCTCCCCATACCCCCCGACCCACGCAGCCGCGACTATATCCAAGCCCACCACGACCACGACGCCAGCCACCTCGCCGCACACTACCACCTCAAATACCTCACCGGAGCCGACAAGATACACGAATTCATACACTCCACCCAAAGCACAATCTTAGAAATCAAAAAACACGCGAAACAATGAGAGACTGGAAACAAGTAAAACCCTACCACGAGATACTCCTCGACGAGTGGCAACACATCGCCCGCATCACCATCAACCGCCCCCACGTACGCAACGCCTTCACCCCCCTCACCACCGAAGAGCTCAGCGACGCCCTACGCTACTGCCGCGACTCCTCCACCGTACGCGTCGTCATACTCACCGGAGCCGACAGCCCCCGCCAGCCCGGACAGACCGACGAAGAATGGATGGCCACCAACGCCTTCTGCTCCGGCGGCGACATGAACGTCAAAGGACGCGGCGGCTACATCGGCACCGACGGCATACCCCACCTCTCCGTCCTCGACGTCCAACGCCAGATACGCAGCATACCCAAGCCCGTCATCGCCATGGTCAACGGCTTCGCCGTAGGCGGAGGCCACGTACTCCACGTAGTCTGCGACCTCACCATCGCCGCCGACAACGCCAAGTTCGGACAGACAGGCCCCAAGGTAGGCTCCTTCGACGCCGGTTTCGGCTCCTCATACCTCGCCCGCATGGTCGGCCAAAAGAAAGCACGCGAGATCTGGTATCTCTGCAAGCTCTACACCGCCGACGAAGCCGAACGCATGGGCATGGTCAACGCCGTCGTCCCCCACCACAAGCTCGAAGACACCACCGTCGAATGGGCACAACGCATCATGCAACACTCCCCCATAGCCCTACGCATGATCAAGCGCGGCCTCAACGCCGAGCTCGACGGCCAAGCCGGCATACAAGAACTCGCCGGCGACGCCACCATGCTCTACTACTTCTGCGACGAAGCCCAAGAAGGCGGCCGCGCCTTCCTCGAAAAACGCAAACCCCATTGGGGCGACACCTACATACCCTGACCCCCACCACACCCACACGAACCATGCAAATCAATCTCACACAGCAGACCCACCACTTCAAGAAGCCAGCACGCACCTCACGCGGAGCATACACCCACCACCACAGCATCATCCTGCGCATCACCGACGAGCAAGGCCAGCGCATCGGCCTCGGCGAGTGCGCCCCCCTGCCCGACCTCAGCAGCGACGCACACGAATACCAGCACATGAGCCGCGTAGCCCAGCTCATCGACCAAGCCCTCGCCAGCCCCTCCTACACAGAAGCCCTGCGCCCCTACCCCGCCCTGCTCTTCGCCCTCGAATCCGCCCTCTTCGACTACCAGCAAAACCCCATACTCTACGACACCCCCTTCGCACACTCCGAAGTAGGCATACCCACCAACGGCCTCGTATGGATGGACACCTACGACAACATGCTCGCCCAAGCCAAACAAAAGATACTCCAAGGCTTCCGCTGCATAAAATTCAAGATCGGAGCCCTCAAGTGGGAAGAAGAGATACACCTCATCGAGACCCTCCGCAGCCGCTTCAGCCCCCACACCCTCCAGATACGCCTCGACGCCAACGGAGGTCTCGCCCCCAAAGACACAGAAATCGACCTCACCCTCGTCAACGAAAAACTCTCAGACCTCTCACGCTTCGGCATACACTCCATCGAGCAACCCATACCCCCGTACCACTGGCACCACATGGCACAACTCTGCGCCACCAGCCCCATACCCATAGCCCTCGACGAAGAACTCATCGGCCTCAACCACCCCGAGCAAAAACAACACATGCTCGACACCATCAAGCCCCAATACATCGTCATCAAGCCCACCCTACACGGCGGCATCACAGGCTCCATCGAGTGGGTCAGCCACGCCCAAAAGCGAGGCATCGGCACATGGATGACCAGCGCGCTCGAGAGCAACATCGGCCTGCGCAACGTAGCCCTCCTCGCCGCCAGCGTCTACGGCCCACGATGCACCCTCGCCCAAGGCCTCGGCACAGGCCAACTCTACACCGACAACATCGAGATGGACATCGAAATGCGCCGCAACAAACTCTGGCGAAGCCCCATAGCCCAATGACCCCCGACATCGAAATACTCCACACCAGCGGCAGCACAGGCCGCCCCAAAGAAATCCGAGTCGAACACAGCCGAATGCTCGCCTCAGCACGCATGACCTGCGACTACCTCCAGCTGAAGCCCGGCGACACAGCCCTACTCTGTCTCAACACCCTCTACATCGCAGGCCGCATGATGGAAGTCCGCGCCGAAGAGCGAGGCCTACGCCTCATACGCCGACGCCCCAGCTCACACCCCCTTGCCGACGTCGAAGAACACATCGACCTCGCCGCCATGGTCCCCATGCAAGTCTACGAAACCCTCCGCGTCCCCATCGA
>CALZJL010000117.1 GCA_945787625.1 uncultured Prevotellaceae bacterium | reverse complement strand
CGCTTGTGAGGTCTTGAGGTTATTACTCTTTGATTTATGAACAACCAGTACCCCCCCTCAAAAAAACCTCAAAACCTTAAAACCTTAAAACCCAACTAAACAGAAAAACAACAAAATAACTAAACAACCAAAATGAAAAAAATCCTTATCATGATGGCATTTGCTCTGATGAGCATTGCTGCCAACGCATTTGAGTTTGATGGCATTGACCTCAACGGCAGTGTAGTCGACATTTCCAAGAAGGTGGCTCAGAAGGGTTACGTCTTTGACCCCGAGACAGGTCGTCTCACAGGTAACTGTGCCGGCGTTCAGTTGTACATCTCTATGGAGTATGACAATGTTACTGAGCCTGGCAAGTTGGGGCGTTTCATAGTCGACATTCCTATGAACAACCCTTCTGCCGTGCAGATTGTAGCCTCAACTTTCGCTGTGATCTACCACTCCCTGCCTTCAAAGGCAGACAGCAAGGAGTTTCTCGTATCCAACGATGGCACTGTCGCTTCTGTTCAGGCTATAAACAACGGTGTCCGTCTGGTATACACAACCCCATATTGCCAGAAGTAAGTGAAGCAAATCAGTCTATTGGGCGCAATGCTTTTGGCACTCTGTGCTACCAACATATTCTTTGGCCCTGTAGACATTCCTGTGATGGATGCTCTGAAGATTCTCTCTGGGGAGAGAGTTGCAGAGCATCCGTCATGGTATTTTATCATCATTCATAGTCGTGTGCCACAGGTGCTCACCGCCATGCTGTGCGGAGCAGGACTGGCGGCTTCGGGACTGCTCTTGCAGACGGCTCTGCGCAATCCGCTCGCAGGTCCGTCTATCCTCGGTGTAGACAGCGGTGCAAATCTTGCTGTAGCCATAGTGCTGATGCTCATGGGCGGCACTATGACGCTGTCAGGCAGTTCCATAGGTGGGCATCTGCTGATCATCTGTGCTGCGATGCTCGGTGCGTCGGTAGTCATGGCCATACTTGCCTTGCTCTCTGTTCGACTGAAAAGCCCCGTCATGCTGCTTGTGGCAGGAGTGATGATTTCATACATAGCAAGCAGTCTGATATCACTGCTCCAGTTTGGTGCTACACGGCAGGGGCTTCAGGCCTTTACCTTTTGGGGAATGGGGGGCTTTGGTGCGGTCACATTGGAGCGTCTTCCAGTGTTCAGCGTTCTCATGCTGCTGGGTATGATCGGTGCGCTGCTGGTGATCAAACCCCTCGACGCATTGCTGCTGGGCGATGACTACGCACACAATCTGGGCGTCAACGTACGCCTCACCCATCGTCTCCTACTCTTGGTCACAGGTCTGCTGATGGCTACGACCACAGCATTCTGCGGCCCGATTACTTTCATCGGTCTTGCCACTCCCCACCTCGCACGCATACTGATTGGCTGTTCTTCTCACCGCACCCTCCTGCCCGTAACCATGCTGATGGGGTCAGTGATAGCCTTGCTGTGCCTGCAGGTGTGCTCGTTGCCCAGCTCAGGAGTCCTGCCAGTTAATGTGGTCACTCCGTTGGTCGGAGCTCCTGTTGTGTTGTGGGTGGTCTTGAGAAGTAGGTCTTCTTTGGATTGATACCAAGGTCGGGGTGGAAGATAGCCACTAAGTCCTCGAGTATGAGGTCGGGGTGAAACGGGGTCTCTCCATAGAAGTCGTTCTCCATCGTGTTGCATACGAGCAGTTCTGCCTTGATAGGCTTGAGCGCAGGGTTGTCGCGGATTAGTTCCTCCCTGCTGAGCGGTCCGAAACTCTTTATCAGCCAGAAGTCGGCATTCATGCCACGCTCCAGAATGGTTTCGACTCCTACACTTTGGCTGCCAGCCCCATCAAGGTCTGCAAAAATATACTCAGCTCCAGCATCGGCATAGAGAATACCGCTCGTAGAGCTACCGCAGGGCACGTGCCATACGCCCTGATAGGGACGCTCGACGAGTAGGGTTGGGCGCGAAGGGGATTTGCGTGCCATCAGCTTCAGCTCGTTGTAACGCTTCTCTACAGCGTTGAAGATACTGTCAGCCATACTCTCTCTGCCCATCAGAATCCCATATAGCCTTATCCACTCTGCACGAGCCAAGGGCGAAATCTCCATATAGTCGGCACATGCCAATACGGGAATGCCTGTCGATGCTATCTTGCCGTCGGTCGACGCTCCCTCATGAGGCGATGTGAGCAGAACTTCCGCTCCAGTGTCGACGATGCGCTCGACATCGGGTTGCATACTGCTGCCGAGATCTGCGATTTTTCCCTGCGAGACGGCATCTTTCATAGTCGCGTCTGTGAGGTATTGCACATCGCAGAGCCCTTTGATGGTGTTCAGACACCCCATCTCAGACAGCAACGCAGCATGAACCGACGAGTATACGCACACCTTCTCCACTGGCACTTTGAGTCTTGTCGCAGACAGCACCGAAAGCGTGTCCCATGGATTCTTTACTACAATATCTATCTCCTCCCCACGCTTCGTCACGCTTAGCAGACGTGCGTGTCTGAAAACTATCTCCTCGCCCTCTGAGACTATGCCGTTTCTCTCGCTTCCGGAGTTTTTACAGCTGCTTATAGCCACACAAACCGCTATGAACAGCATCTTAATGGTCAGATTATTCATTTTTCTGTTTTTATATAGTGCAAAGGTAATAATTTTTTCGTATATTTGTCGACACAACATATAGTAAAGTATATATGATAGAAGCGGAAGACGGCATGTTTGCATATCGGGGGCACAAATATCTTGCTCCTTTTCTGCTTGTGACATCGCTGTTTTTTATGTGGGGCTTTGCCCACGGTATACTTGAGGTGCTCAACCCTCATTTTCAAAGCCAGTTCCAGATAAGCAAGGCCATGTCCGCGCTGACCCAGGCTGCTGTATATGGAGCATACTTCCTTATGGCGTTGCCTGCTGGCTGGATAATCCGCAGGTGGGGCTATCGACGCGGAGTGGTCGTAGGACTCGTACTTTTTGCTACGGGAGCCTTTATGTTCATACCGGGTAGCATCTGGAGCAGTTTCGCGTTCTTCATATTCAGCCTTTTTGTATTGGGCTGCGGCCTCACCTGTCTTGAGACCAGTGCCAACCCCTATATCACTATACTCGGACACCCCGACAAGGCTGAGAGTCGTATCAACCTCGCCCAGTCGCTCAATGGTATGGGCTGGATAGCAGGCCCTCTCGTGGGAGGGCAGCTTCTTTTTACAGGTGTGGACATAGCTGTGCCGTATACTATCGTAGGCGTGTCGGTGCTCGTGGTCGCGATAATCTTCAGCCGTATAAAACTGCCCGATCCCCGAGTAGCATATGAGATTGACACTCATACCATGACGGAGCCTGTACCCATCAGCCTTGGGGCGTTCGCCTTTGGCATGACAGCTCTGTTTCTCTACGTAGCAGCGCAGACGGGAGTAAACAGTTTCTTTATCAACTACGCCACCGAGAGGTGCTATGTCGATCCAAAGACGGCGAGTTTGATGCTCGCATTCGGCGGCATGGGACTGTTCTGCGTAGGCCGTTTTGTTGGAGGTGCACTCATGAGCCGCGTCAGCCCCAAACGTATATTGTCGTTTTGCGCCATGCTCGCCACGGCAGCAACTGTAGTGGTAATCACGTCAGACGGCACCTTTGCCCTCGTAGCATTCTTTCTGCTCTACCTCGGCGAGAGCATAATGTTTCCCACCATATTCTCCTTTGCACTCCGCGATGCAGGTACCCATACCAAGCTCGCATCTTCATTGCTCATCATGACCATAGTCGGAGGAGCGATAGCCCCAGTAGTCATGGGCACCATAGCAGACCGGGTAGGCAATATGTCAATACCTTTCGCTATACCTCTGCTCTGCTATGTCGTCATAGCCATCTATGCGGCGACGAGGCCAGTCACACAGACAACCTAAACAAAACTATATAGCATGAAAAAACTATTAATGACAATCGCTCTTGTCGTATCTGCCATGACAGCCAGTGCGCAGAGCACAAGTATCATTCCCGTACCGCAGAAAGTGGTAGAAAATTCTGGAGGAAAACTTGAGAAATGGTCCTTGAAGAAAGTCAAGTATGCTAAAGACAAAAGCCTTGCTCCCGAGGCATACATACTCGACATCACCCAAAAGGGGATAACCATCAAGTCCTCGACCGAAAAGGGTCGTTTCTATGCGCTCCAGACCCTCAATCAACTCTCCGAGACCAACCCCGACGGGCTGCCTTTGCTCCGCATCGAAGATGCTCCGCGCTTCGGATATCGAGGCTTCATGCTTGATGTGAGCCGACACTTCTTCAGCATGGACGAGCTCAAGAAGATGCTCGATCTCATGGCTCGCTACAAGATGAATGTCTTCCATTGGCACCTGACCGATGACCAGGGCTGGCGTGCCGAAATCAAAAAATACCCCAAGCTCACTACTATAGGAGCGACACGTGCTGGCAACTACGATACTCCCATTCGCCAGATCGAGGAGAACGGACAGATCTACTGGACAGGCAACGGAGTCAAGACCAACGAGCAGTATGGCCCCTACTTCTATACTCAAGACGAGATGCGCGAGATAGTGACATACGCCAAGGAACGTCAGATCGAAGTCTTGCCCGAGATTGACATGCCTGGCCATATCGTATCTGCCATGGCTGCATATCCCGAGTACTGCTGCCACCCGGACCGCACCCCACAGGTATGGAGCGGAGGCGGTATCAGCGGTGATGTGCTCAATGTGGCCAATCCACAGGCGGTACAGTTCGCTAAGGATATCCTTGCCGAACTCTGCGACATCTTCCCATACCCCTACATACACATCGGAGGCGACGAGTGTCCCACCAACCAGTGGGAGACCAACCCACAGTGCCAGCAGCGATACAAGGAGCTCGGCCTCAAGAGCTACCGCGCCCTGCAGACTCACTTCATCAAGGAGATAGCCGACTTCGTCCGCACCAAGGGCAAGCAGATAGT
>CALZJL010000116.1 GCA_945787625.1 uncultured Prevotellaceae bacterium | reverse complement strand
GAAGACGAGAGTTTCAACATCTCCGTATGGGATCTTCTCCCAGAGATGCCACCACAGATGGGGCAATTGGTGAAGCTCGGTCAGATCAAGGACTTTAACGGGAGCAAGTCATGCTCCGTAGCCGACCTCATCGTCGGACTGATGGCTGACGATGCCCACCCGCTCTACAACATGATGCCTCGCCCCATCTCACGCGATATATGGGACAAGACCATCAGCCAGTTGGTGACGTACTGCGATGACAAAAGTCTCATCGACATAATCAAATCCTTTGCTGAAAAACTCTACAAGCCGTATAGCGAATATCCTGCTGCCACTACCGTGCATCACGCTTTCCCAGGCGGTTTGCTCAACCACGTCTGGCAGATGCTCCACATGCTCGAAGGGCTCTACCCTTGCCTACCCTATCAGATCAAGATTGAACGGTGCATACTCGCCATAATGTTTCACGACTATGGCAAGGTCTACGAATATTCCAAAAGCGGCGACGCACAGCAGGATATGTATCTGCTGGGACACATCTATATCGGTGCACACAAATTGCAGAACGTCCTCGAGCAGCACAGTATCGATGCTGACGAGATAAAGCGCATCATACACATCGTCCTCGCGCACCATGGTCAGCGCGAATGGGGCAGTCCAGTACTGCCTTGCACTCAGGAGGCTGCCATAGTACATTACCTCGACAATATCAGCGCAAAGGTCGAGGCTATGGAGTCTGCCCCACAGGGCGAATACATCTACTCGCTGGGTGCCAGTGTGGTAAAATGATTATTAACTTAAACATTCGTATATGAGAAAACTTCTATTGGCGTGTCTGAGCCTGATCTGCATCGGAGTCTCGGCACAAGATTTCAGGAAGGGTGCCTTGTACCAGATCGATGGGATTCCAACGGAATACAAAGGGCAACTCTTTGTCATCGACGAGCTTTCGGGCAGTTGGCGCTTCATCGATCCGTTTACTCAAAAAGCTCTGCGCGTCGGTACTTCAGGCATGGAGTACGGCGAGGTCAACGGCTCGGACGAACTCCAAAAATGGACTCTGCGTGAGATAGCTCCTGGTCGCTATAGTGCCGTCCCAGCCAACAAGCCTGACTTCAAAGCTCTGGCAGGAGGTATCACCATCAGCGAGGGCTGTGAGTTTGGCAGTGACGACAACTGTACGTACCGTTTCCGTAGCGTCAGCCACCCTACGCTCGTCTTGGGCAATGGTGATGATGGTGGCAACAATGCCAAGGTGCGCGCTGAGGAGGCTGACAGCCTCAACCGCGGTCAGTACTGGAGCATCAAGACGTACTATGGTAAGGCTGGCGAGCCTGTCACCCACCTCATCGGCGGAGCTTTCTACGACAGTCACTTCGACGACGGAGGCGACAACCGCAGTCTCAAGTGGCTGATACAGTGGAAAGCAAATCCTGCGAGTCCAGGCAACGCTCTCATGCAAATACAGGCAGTCAAAGGGCAGAAGGGGGTGTATCGCATCACTTCTGCCAACAAGAAATTGATGTTCACCTCACGCGGAGGGCAGATGGATATCGTCGACATCGATGATAATGATCAGGAATCATGGTTTACCATTGAGCAGGTTGCAAAGCCAAAGATAGCAGCTCCGATATGGGAGGACGAGACTGTCTTTGCTATCAACAAATTGTCTGGTATAGCCACCTATATGCCATACGCTAGCGAGAAGGAGATGCACGCCGACAAAGCGTATTACCGCACCCCTTGGACAGAACCTCAAAGTAGTCTCTACAAGAGTCTTGATGGTACTTGGGACTTCCACTTCATCCCCGAAGGCATCAACAGCATGGAAGCCCTCAATACCCTCGCGCAGCGTTTCAACACTCTCACATGGGACAGGATACCCGTACCCTCATGTTGGGAGATGCAGGGCTATGACCGCCCCATCTACTGCAACGTGGAGTATCCGCACAGCAACACGCCTCCTTTCATCAAGGCTCGCCCTGGCTTCAATGATGGTGGCAAGAACTATGCGATCAATCCCGTTGGCGTTTACCGCCACAAGTTTGAGGTAGCCGACGCATGGCTCGCATCGGGCAGACGCACCATCATTCATTTTGGTGGCATCTACTCGAGTGCAATGATATATGTCAACGGCTCGCAGGTAGGCTATACGCAGGGTGCCAACAATGTGTCTGAGTTTGACCTCACGGACTATCTCCGCAAGGGTCATAACGAGATGGTTGTCGTGGTGCACCGATGGTGTGATGGTTCATATCTGGAGTGTCAGGACATGTTCCGCATGAGTGGCATTTTCCGTAGTGTTTACGTCTACAACATACCCAGCCAAAGCATACGCAACCACATCATACGCACCTCTCCTGTGGGCAATGAGGGCAAATGGGACATCACGCTCAACGTGGACGCTGATGTCAACGCCATGGCATACCTCTACAGTCCCTCGGGCAAATTCCTTGCCTCACGCCCTATCGAGGACAGGAAAGCCCAGTTTACCCTCACCGCGCCTCAGCTATGGAGCGCAGAGAGCCCGACGCTATACACTATGGACATTGTGCAATACGACGCACAGAACCAACAGATGATGGCTTTCTCCACAAAGGTGGGCATACGTCAGGTCGAAATCAAGGGCTCGCTGCTCTATGTCAACGGCAAGCGCGTGATGCTCAAGGGTGTGAACCGCCACGACACTGACCCTGCCACAGGACGCACCGTCAGCGTGGAGAGCATGCTCAAGGATGTCACCATGATGAAGCAGAACAATATCAATACCATTCGCACCAGCCACTACCCCAACGACGCACGCATGTATGCGATGTTTGACCACTTTGGTCTGTACTGCTGCGACGAGGCTGACCTCGAAGACCACGCCAACCAGTCCATATCGTATATGGAGTCATGGATTCCGGCTTTCGAAGACCGCATAGAGAGGCTCGTCAGCCGCGACATCAACCACCCCTGCGTACTGATGTGGTCCATGGGCAACGAGGCTGGGGCTGGCAGCAATTTCAAGAACTGCTATGACGTGTCTAAGCGCATTGACCCGACTCGCCCCGTACACTACGAGGGCACACGCATCGACAAGGACTATGGTGGCAGTGCATACTCTGACTTCTACTCTAAGATGTATCCGAGCATGGATTGGATGTCGCGCAACACGAGCAATCTTGACAAGCCCATGTTCCTCTGCGAATATGCCCACGCCATGGGCAATGCCATAGGCAACCTCCCCGAGTACATGCTGTCAATGGAGGAGAGCAATGCTACCATCGGAGGCTGTATCTGGGACTGGGTAGACCAGGCCATCTACGAGCCTCGCGAACTCAAGCAGGGCATACGCCGCCTGCACACTGGCTATGACTTCCCTGGCCCACACCAGGGTAACTTCTGCTCCAACGGCATCGTCACGGCAGAGCGCGAGTACACCGCCAAGCTTGCCGAAGTTAAAGGTGCATACCAATACGTCGGATTCGACATGAATGGCCATGAGCTTACCCTCACCAACAAGTATGCTTTCCGTTCGCTCAAGGGTCTGAAGCTCGTTTGTCAGATTCTCGCTGATGGCTATCCTGTCAAAACCATCACTAAGTCACTACCCGACGTAGCCCCAGGGCAGACATACACCCTCGCTGTCTCACAGAGCGACATTGACAAGGCCAAGCGCAAATCAAAGGTTGAGAGCGTCATCACGGCACGCATACTTGACCCTCGCGCCAATGACTACGCTCCTGCTGGTCACGAGCTTGCTCTATATCACCACACTCTCTACCTCAACGACCAGTTGCCCAACGAGCCTGCCCTTATGATACTTATCCGCGAGGCTGAGGGGCTGGAATTTGCATTCCAGAACCACCGTTGGATAGAGAATGACCGTTTTCACGACACTAACAGCGATGACAAGGCTGACGCGCAGATTAGCTATACCAAACTCGCTGGAACAAGCACTAACGTCAGCGTTAGCATCACTCCCCACGATGGTGGTCTGCGTAGGGCTGGTGTTATCTGCAAGCTGCCCGAGACTCTGACCAATGTCAGCTACTATGGTTATGGCCCGTATGAGAACTATCCTGACCGCAAAGCTGGCGTTTTGCCAGGACGCTACGAGCAGACAGTCGGCCAGCTCGCCGAGCATTACATCAAGCCTCAGACTACGGGAGACCGCTTCGTGCGCGAAGTTACACTGACCGATGCTGAGGGGCATGGCTACAAGATAGAGTGCCCAGAAGGGTTGTATTTCAGTGCCAATCCCTATACTGACGCTGACTTGATGAACGCACAGCATCAATGGGAGCTCAAGCCTCAGCCACATATCTATCTCCAGCTCGCAGCAGAGTTGCGCGGTCTTGGCAATGCTTCATGCGGCCCTGGTCCGATGCAGAAATACACCATTGATGGCAGCAAGCCCATCACCTTCTCTTTCAAGGTGACGAAAATCTGACTTTCAAAAGCAATACGAAAATGACACGAGAAGAGGCGGTTCTGACCTTCTTGAGACGACATGATATCCCTTTCACCAACTACAGCCACCCCGAAGGCAAGACTATCGAGGAGGCAAGACGTTGGTGGAGGGACGATGGCAGCATACACTGCAAAAACATCTTTCTGCGCAATCATAAAGGCAACCGCCACTATCTCGTATGCTGCCATTGTGACTACGACCTTGATATCCATATGCTTGAACAGAAGCTCAAGGCTGCTCTAACCGCTCAGGGACTCCCTGCTCCCGGTAAACTCAGCTTCGCATCGCCCGAACGCATGATGCGCTACCTCGGTCTTGAGCCTGGCAGCGTCTCCCCTTTCGGGCTCATCAACGACAAGGAACATCACGTACACCTCTTTCTTGATTCTCGTCTGCAAGAGGCTGAGAGCATGAGCTTCCACCCCAACGACTGCCGTGGCACCGTAGTCATAGCACGTCAGGATTTCATGCGCTACCTCAGCATCGTAGGCAA
>CALZJL010000115.1 GCA_945787625.1 uncultured Prevotellaceae bacterium | reverse complement strand
TAGCCCAGACCGATACGACCGTCACGATGCGCTTAGGCAGCGAGGGGCGCACCCTCGACATCGAGTACGCTCTCCACACTGGCTCCTACATCATGGACATTACCCTGCGTACTACAGGACTACAAAACATACTACACCCTACTACAAAAAGCGTCCTGCTCACATGGGACAACACCGTAGCTCAGCAGGAGAAGGGCTTCGACTTCGAGCAGCGATACTCCAGCCTCACCTACAATGAGCAGGGCGAAGGTATCGACAACCTCTCAGAGACTAGTCATGACGAGCAGAGCATAGACAACCCCCTCGAATGGGTGGCCTGCAAGAACCAGTTCTTCTCGTGCGTACTCATCTCGCCCGACTATTTCACCAACGCTACACTCAAGAGCAACCCCTGCGAGAAGAAGAGCGGAGATCTCAAGCAGTACAATGCCGAGATGCAGCTCCCCATCGATCCCAAGTCAGACGTTGCCGTACGTATGCAGATGTACATCGGTCCCAACGACTTTCACATCCTCAAGAGCCACAACAGTCAGCTTATCAACCCTGACCAGACTCATGAGCTACAATCCCTCGTAGACCTGGGGTGGCCTTTGTTCAGCATCATCAACCGCTGGATTATCATGCCTCTCTTTGACTGGCTCACAGGCTTCGGCATGAATATGGGTATCGTACTGCTGCTGCTCACCATCATAGTCAAGGCTCTTGTCTACCCCACGACTAAGAAGAGCTACCTCGGTAGCGCTCGCATGCGCGTCCTTAAGCCCCAAATCGACAAGATTTCGGCTAAATACCCCAACCCCGACGATGCGATGAAGAAACAAGCAGAGATAATGCAACTCTATCGCGAGTACGGAGTCAGCCCCATGGCGGGCTGTCTGCCCATGCTCATACAGATGCCTCTCTGGATAGCTCTCTTCAACTTTGTCCCCAATGCCATTGAGCTGCGCGGAGAGAGCTTCCTCTGGGCCGACGACCTCAGCTCATACGACGAACTCATAAACTGGGGTACCGACGTTTGGCTCATCGGCGACCACCTGTCCATATTCTGCATTCTGTTCTGCGCCACAAACATCATCAACACCTGGATATCCATGCGCCAACAGCAGAATACGATGTCTGCCGAGCAAGCCCAGCAGATGAAGCTCATGCAGTATATGATGTATATCATGCCACTCATGTTCTTCTTCATGTTCAACAACTACTCCAGCGGCCTGTGCTACTACTACTTCCTCTCGGGTCTCACCAGCATACTCATCATGTGGTACCTGCGCAAGACCACCGACGATGCCAAGCTCCTCGCTAAGCTCGAAGCCTACCGCGCAGCCCACAAGAACGATCCCAAGAAGACCACAGGCATGGCTGCACGCCTCGAAGCTCTGCAAAAACAGATGGAAGAACAACAAAAGAACCGTACAAGATGAACAAGACAATAGCAATGGTAGCGCTCGCGGGCGCTACCCTTTTCAATTTTAGTGCCATGGCACAAAACCGACTCATGACGCCCGAGATACTCTGGTCCATGCACCGTCTCGGCAGCCGCAGCGTAAGCACGGAAGGCAATCTCATAGCCTACTCTGTAAGCACCCCAGACATTTCTGCCAACAAAAGCCGTAGCCACATCGACATCATCAGCCTCGATGGCAGTAGCTCCCATCACATCAGCCCCGAAGGGCAGAACCCCAACCAGCCCACTTTCGTCACACTCAGCGGCACAGAGCGCATAGCCTACCTACAAGGCGGTGACCTCTGGAGCGCAGCTACCGACGGCAGCGACCTACGCCAGCACAGCAACAGTGGCGACATCGAAGGCTTCGT
Organism: uncultured Prevotellaceae bacterium; assembly: GCA_945787625.1. Next base: position 3,141 of record CALZJL010000115.1, on the reverse strand, counting down.
CTTTTCTCCCGATGGCAGTCGAGTCATCACCATACGCCAAGTGCCTGCCACGAGCAGCATCCAGGCTAAAGAACCAGACCTGCCACTGTCAACAGGACTCGTCATCGACGACATGAACTACAAGCACTGGGATCAATACGTGCAGACCATTCCCCACATCTTCCTCAGCACATTCAGTCTCACAGACGGAATCGGGGAGATGACTGACATACTACAGGGTGAGCCCTACGAATGTCCTGTACTCCCATTTGGCGGCACGGAGCAGTTCTGCTTCTCACCCGATGGCAACAAGATAGCCTATACAAGCCGCAAGAAGACAGGTGTAGACTATGCCATCTCCACCGACACTGACATCTACCTCTACGACATAGCCACCAAGCAGACCACCAATCTGTGCAAACAGGACAATGCCGACAAACAGCAAGGTTATGACCAAGACCCACAATTCTCGCCCGACGGCAGCAAGCTCGCATGGCGCAGCATGGAACGCGATGGCTACGAAAGCGACTTTTCACGCCTCTGCGTCATGGACATGCAGACACAGGGCAAGACCTACGTCAGCCACCAGTTCAAGAGCTCTGGCGTAGATGCTTTCTGCTGGAACACTGACAACAAGCAACTCTATTTTTCTGCCGTACACCACGGCTGCCAAAACATCTATAGCGTAGACCTCCAGGGACAAATCACCACCATCGCCGACGGCCAATACGATTATGGTACACCACAATATATCCCAGGCCGCAACCTGCTACTCGTCAATCGCCACAGTATGTCAGCCCCCGATGATTTGTATCTCATCACCTTGCCCCGATCAGGCAAGAAGTCCAAGAAGCAGGAATCGACAATCACTCAGCTTACCACACTCAACGCAGACATATATCAGGACCTCGCTGTCAGCGATGTAAAGCCACGCTGGGTAGCCACCACCGACGGCAAAGAAGAGCTATGCTGGGTCGTCTATCCGCCACAGTTCGACCCTACAAAGAAATACCCCACTCTGCTCTTCTGCGAAGGTGGCCCACAGAGTCCTGTCAGCCAATTCTGGTCATATCGATGGAATTTCCAGATTATGGCAGCCCACGGCTACATAGTCATCGCCCCCAACCGTCGCGGACTTCCTGGTTTTGGTATCGAGTGGAACGAAGCAATCAGCGGAGACTACTCAGGGCAATGTATGCAAGACTACCTCTCAGCCATCGACGATATCTGTCGCGAGCCATACGTAGATCGCGAGCGTCTCGGCTGCGTAGGAGCCTCGTTTGGAGGATATAGCGTATACTGGCTGGCCGGCAACCACGAGAAGCGTTTCAAAGCCTTCATCGCCCACGACGGTATCTTCAACTTTGACCAGCAGTACTACGAGACCGAAGAGATGTGGTTCCCCAACTGGGATCTCGGCGGAGCCCCCGAGCAGTTTGGCATAACCGCTACAGGACACGCCTCTGGCACCAAGAGCGTAGGCACCCAAGCTAAGATACGCCACAACGTCTATCTCGACTCCCCTCACCGCTATGTAGACCGTTGGGACACCCCCATACTCTGCATTCACGGCGAGAAAGACTACCGCATACTCCACTCACAAGGTCAGGCAGCATTCTCTGCCGCACGCATGCACGGCATACCAGCCCAGCTCCTGCTCTTCCCCGACGAAAACCATTGGGTACTACGTCCGCAAAACGGCATACTCTGGCAACGCACCTTCTTCCGCTGGCTTGACAGGTGGTTGAAGTGAGGGTTACAACAAAATAACAAAACAACTAAACAACTAAACAATGCAAAAACTATCCGACAACCCAACCCTGCGTTGGACCGCCCTTGGCATCGTCAGCACCGCCATGATGATGGGCTACTTCTTCACCGACGTCATGTCACCCCTCGAAGACCTCCTCACCACCGACCTCGGCTGGAAGAGCAGCGAGTACGGTTTCTTCTCCGGAGCCTACGGACTGATTAACGTATTCCTCCTCATGCTCTTCTTCGGCGGCATCATACTTGACAAGATGGGCATACGCTTCACCAGCATACTCAGTGCAACACTTATGCTCGCAGGCGCCCTCATCAAGTGGTACGCCGTGACCAGCATACCCACAGATGCTGTTGCGAAGTGGTTTAGCCTCCACCTCATCATCATCAACATCGACACCCCACATCTCACCACTCTCGTGGCAGCCCTCGGCTTTGCTATCTACGGAGTAGGCTGCGAGATAGCAGGCATCACCGTCACCAAGATTATTACCAAGTGGTTCACTGGACACGAGCTCGCCCTCGCCATGGGACTTCAGGTAGCCCTCGCCCGTATCGGCACGATGATGGCCTTGTGGTGCTCCCTCCCCATAGCCAACCATTTCGGCGGCATACCTACCAGCGTAGGTCTCGGAGCTGCCCTTCTCTGTATAGCACTCGTGTTCTTCATCATCTACTGCTTCATGGATCTCCGCCTCGATGCCAGCACTCGCAATCAGGAGGGCAGCGACTCCAGCAGCAACGACGAAGCCTTCCATCTCAGCGACATGGGTGCAATCTTCACCAACCCTGGTTTCTGGGTCATCTGCCTGCTCTGCCTCATGTTCTACGGCGGTGTGTTCCCCTTCCTCAAGTTTGCCACTAAACTTATGATAATGAAATACCACGTCCCGAGCGACTTCGCTGGCATGATACCAGGTATGCTCCCCATGGGCACTATGATTCTCACCCCAATCTTTGGCAATATTTATGACCGCCAGGGGCATGGTGTGCTCCTCATGTTGCTCGGCTCCGTACTACTTACTCTCGTGCACGTACTCTTCGCCCTGCCTATACTCCCCTACTGGTGGTTTGCCATCATCGTCATCATCATACTCGGCATTGCCTTCTCGCTCGTGCCAAGCGCCATGTGGCCCAGCGTCCCCAAGATGATACCCATGAAGCTCCTCGGCAGCGCATACGCTATGATTTTCTTTATACAGAACATAGGGCTCTCGCTCATACCGATGATGATAGGTGAAGTCAACCAGGCCAACACTGACAAACATGGTCTCGTCAACTACGCCCCCTCGATGAGCATCTTTGCCTTGTTCGGCATCATCTCGATTCTGCTCAGTCTCCTGCTGCTCAGACTCGACAAAGCCAAAGGCTACAAACTCGAAGAGAAGAATATTAAGT
>CALZJL010000114.1 GCA_945787625.1 uncultured Prevotellaceae bacterium | reverse complement strand
CGGTCCTGCACACGCAGTTGCCATGTAGCAGAGAGGCGACTCCATATCTTGTGGGAAAACGAAGCCGTAAACTTGTGACGCAGGTACTCCATAGCGTAGTTGCTCTTGAAGACTGGTATATCATCATGCCTCCATTGTTTCATATAAGTATACGATACGGAAGCGTCTGTCAGCCATGTATCCTTGCCACACAACTGGGGGAAATCAATTCTCGCATCAAGTCCGACGCCAAGATTGTCAAGCTGAAAATTAGTGCTATGGAACTGATCCTGGGCAGAATACATCACCCAGTCAATCATGTCGCGCCCGAGATGATAGAACGTCTTGGCTGTAATATCGACACCACGACGGTAATACTTGGCAGCAATCTGGAAATTGTGGCTCGTCTCCGGCTTCAAGTCACGGTTGCCGTCATGCGTAGGCGACTTGTAGTAAAGCTCGGTAAACGACGGCAGCCGATACCCCACGTTGTACGAAGCAAACAATTTCCACGAGCTCGAAGGACGATAGCTGACATCTACCCCAGGAGCGAAGCGAACCTTGTAGTCCACCCCGGTACAGAGATGAGCCGTGACACCAGCAGACACAGTCCAACGCTCAAGCAGCAGATTGTGTTCGAGATTGAAATTGATATTGGTGCGCTGGTCGTGACGCTTGTAGTAGAGTTCGTCCTGACCGGGAACCCCTACCCATTGAGCCTCTTCAAGGTCTCTACCCAGCGAGGTGCTGTAAATACCCTCGTGGCGCAAAGCAGCCCCAAATGCCGTCTTGCCCAACTTCCAGTCTACATAACCATTGAGTTTGAGCCCATAGACATCGACACGATGAAAATTCTCACCAAACGACTCGTCGCGTATCAACTGAAAATGATCATACGTACGATTCCAGTACACCTCGGGCGTGAGATGTAGCAAACCACCTGTCTTGGCGGCAACGCTGACCAAAATACGTCGGTTAGCCTCAAACTGATTGGGATAAGCTGCGCTGTAGAAAGTATTGGCACCGTAATCCTTGTGGCTGTAGCCCAACTGCCAGCACACGTCTGTCTCACCCTTGGTATAATTGCCTTGATAATAGGCTCGTGCCATATTCCAGTCAGAATTGACAGTACCTCCGTCACTCCTGCCCCAGCCTCCTGAGAGACGCGTACCCACCGACTTATGGGTCAGATTGAGGCGAGCATCAGTAGTCACAGAACCGAAACTACCGCCCTCGGCAGCAAACTCGACAGACTTGTCACTATCCCTACGAGTCACAATATTGACTGCGCCCGAGAAACTACACCCTGCATACACGCGTGCCGCAGCTCCCTCAAGCACCTCGATACGCTCGATATCAGCTATCGATACGGGCAAATCCATCGCGAGATGCCCCGTGTGAGGATTGCTGACATTCACACCATTGAGCAAGATGATGACCTGGTCAAACTGACCGCCGTCGATACCAATGTCCGTCTGTACACCAAAAGCCCCGCGCTGACGGACGTCCACGCCAGAGACCGTTTTCAACAAGTCGTTGACACTCTGTGCCCCCGACTGCTGTATATCCTGTCGGGTGAGCACAGAAACAATTCTCGCCGACTGCAGCTGAGTCAGCGGAGCCATGCTTGCAGAGACGGTAAGTTCGTCAAGATCATTCTCGTCACGTACGTCATCAACCAAAGCCTTGTCATCATCAGCAGCATGATTCTGAGCCAGAATCCATGCGTGCGACTTGGCAGGCGCAGCGTATGCCAGAGTAGCCACACTCAGCATACCGATGCGTACATTGAGAGAAAGACTGCTGAACACCGCCCAACCCTTTCCGCTGAAACGACGGAAAGTGAACTGCCTGCATGGGACAGAATTCTTTCTTCTCATGAATTAAAAATTAAATTATTATGGATAACACTAAAGGAATGTCAAATCAGTTGCATCCCAAGACGGCGACACTCGCTACGCATCTCATCGGGCCAGATGCTCGACTGTGTCTCGCCGATATGAGCCTTATGCAGCAATATCATACACAAGCGGCTCTGACCTATGCCACCACCGACAGAGAGAGGTAACGAACCCTCAAGCAGACGTTTGTGGAAATACAACTCCTTGCGGTCAGTCTTGCCCTGAATCTCAAGTTGGCGTTCGAGAGCCTCCCTGTCTACACGTATACCCATCGAGCTGAGTTCAATACTACGCCCAAGCACAGGATACCATATAAGCAAGTCGCCATTCAGCCCCCTGTATCCGTCAGAATTCGGCGTAGACCAATCATCATAGTCCGGAGCACGCAAGTCATGCTCCTTGCCGTCGCTCAGCTTGCCGCCGATACCGATGATAAACACAGCCCCGTACTCCTTGCAGATGAGATCCTCTCGCTCCTTGGCCGTCTTGTCAGGATAGCGGTCTACGAGTTCCTGACTGTGTATGAAGTGGACCTTCTCAGGCAGATAAGGCTCCAGCTGCGGATACGTCTCGCAGATATAAAATTCGCTACGTAGGATAGCACTATATATCTTGTTGACAATCGTCTTGAGAAAATCAATATTGCGCTGTTCGGCAGTCATCGTGCGCTCCCAGTCCCACTGGTCTACATACAAGCTGTGAAGATTGTCCAACTCCTCGTCAGCACGAATGGCGTTCATGTCGGTAATTATGCCATATCCAGGCTGCACCTCATATTCAGCCAAAGTGACACGCTTCCACTTGGCAAGCGAGTGTACCACCTCAGCCACCGACTCGCCCATATCCTTGATAGGAAAAGACACCGCACGCTCCACTCCGTTGAGATCATCATTGAGCCCCAAGCCCCGCAACACAAAAAGCGGAGCAGTAACTCTACGCAGTCTCAGCTCCGTACTGAGACTCCTCAGAAAGAAATCCTTGATCTGCTTGATAGCCAATTCCGTCTGTTTGAGGTTCAGAATCGCACGATAGCCCTCGGGCTTAATCAACTTACTCATGATATTATGCTGTGAATCGTTCTAAAAATATGTCAAATTGCATACAAAGATACTCTTTTTAATTGAAATTTGTCACAACATGAAATAAAATTTGTAAAAAAGCCCCCATAATTGGACAATTATATGTGGTAAAATGTGTATCTTTGCACGAGAAACATATTATATTTTACAGTAAACACAACTAAACAACACCTAAAATTATGAAGACATTCAAGATTTCGGTAATAACACTGGCCTGTGCACTCACACTTGGCAGCTGCGCCAGCAAGAAAGATCTCCTCGCAGCACAACAGAAGTATCAGGAGGCACAGCAGAAGTACGACAACTGCCAAAACGAGAACAAAGATCTCCTCGTGAGCCTCGCCGAATACAAGACAAAGTCAGCCAGCCTCGAAAACCAGGTGGCCGAGAAAAACGCATCGCTCAAGGAGATGAACACCGCCCTGCAAGCCATGAAGACCTCACTCGACAACAGCATCAACCAAGGCGGAGCCAACATCAGCAAACTCGTCGACGAAATCAACGCGAGCAACAAATACATCAAGCAGCTCATCGAAGCCAAGAGCAAGAGCGACTCGCTCAACATGGCTCTGACCAACCGACTGACACGTTCGCTGAGCAAAGAGGAGCTCAAAGACGTCGACGTACAGGTGCTCAAAGGCGTAGTCTACATCTCGCTCAACGACAACATGCTCTACAAGAGCGGTTCGTACGAAATCAGCGAAGCAGCCTCAGAGACCCTGTCCAAGATAGCCAAGATTATCACCGACTACAGCGACTATGAGGTCCTCATCGAGGGTAACACAGACAATGTGCCCATCAAGAAGACAAATATCCGCAACAACTGGGATCTCTCAGCCCTGCGTGCCAGCTCCGTAGTACAGGAACTTCAAAACAAATACGGAGTCAACCCGAGCCGTCTGAGCGCAGCAGGCCGAGGCGAATACAACCCCGTGTCTGACAACGACACAGCCGAGGGCCGCGCCAAGAACCGCCGCACCCAGATCATTATCACCCCCAAACTTGACCAATTCCTTGACCTCATCGACAAAGCACCCGAAGCCGAAGAGTAAGAACGACCATCTATGAAGAATACACTCCTGCTGCTCTGTGCCGGAGCGATGCTGGCAGCATGCCACAGCAAGAACACGGATCAAGCCAACGGCAACCTCGCTGACATCGACAAGACCGGAGACATCACGCACCAGCTCCAGAACCTCCACGTAGAGAGAGATACGACCATCGGCGGCCACAAGTACAGCTATGTCATAGACCGCATCAGCAACGACTCGCTTGGCACCGTCATCGACGAACTCGGAGCACGCTTTGCCAACACCGAGCTCACCATCAGCGTCAGGCGCGATGGTGGACTCCTCTTCAACCGCACCTTCCACAAGGAGAACTTCTCCAATCTCATCGATGGAGACTTCCTCAGCCAGAGCATACTCGACGGCTGCATGTTCTATGGTGTGCACGATGGCAACGTCGAATTCTCACTCGCCGTATCCTACCCCGAGAGCGACATGTCGCAGCCACTCATGCTGACTATTGACCCCTCAGGCCAGCATAGCGTCAGGATAGACAACAGCCTCGACGACGAAGACGCCAACGGCACCAGCAGCGATGGAGTATAGGGCAATACTATTTGACATGGACGGCGTGCTGTATGACAGTATGCCGAACCATGCCACAGCGTGGCAGTGTGCCATGGAGAGATGCGGCATGAGCATGACACGCGAAGAGGTCTACATGAACGAAGGACGCACAGGCGAAGGCACCATCAACATCTTCACCCAGCGCCTATGGAGACGCGATGCCACGCCCGACGAGATACAGTCCATCTACCAGATCAAGAGCGACATATTCAACACCCTTCCCACCCCACTCCCCATGCGCGGAGCCAAAGAGGTGCTCGACCTTGTGAAAGAAGCAGGCCTGCTACGAGTCATCGTCACAGGCAGCGGACAAGCCTCCCTGCTACAACGCCTCGACGAGGCATACCCACATCATTTCACTCAAGACGTCATGGTGACCGCCTTCGACGTCACACACGGCAAGCCCCACCC
>CALZJL010000113.1 GCA_945787625.1 uncultured Prevotellaceae bacterium | reverse complement strand
CAACGCCATCACGTCAGACATCATCATCACAGACATCAAGATGGAGTCCGCCGACCACACCCCCCTCTTCCCCAACGTGCTGCGTTTCGCCGACGGCACCATATCCGAACAAGCCGACAAGTCAGGCTACTACAACAAGCTCACCACTTCCATAGACTCCGTGACCCTACCGCGCGCCAGCACAGGCGTCTTCTACAACATGTGTTTCCCCCTCGATGGCGATTTCGACCACGTTCCGCTCCGCTTCACCATCGACACCAACTACCTCACCTATCAGCTCCACCTCGACAGCGACGTGATAACAAACCACAAGTTTGAGGCAGGCAAACTCTACACCTTCAACTTCACCCTCGAAGAAAAGCAAATACGCCTCAACACCATCGACATCTCGCACTGTACCACCTACAATACTGACAACTCAGAATCCCTCAACATCATCGTATCGCCCGAATCCGTATGGCACCAGACAGGCAATACCACCGCCCAGATGGTATTCGTGAGCCTCGGCATGAGCACCACCATCAACGGCAAGGACTACGACGTGCTGTGGGCCACCTGCAATCTCGGAGCCCTCGAACCCATCGAGACAGGCAATCACTACGCCTGGGGCGAAGTCGAGACAAAAGCCCCAGAGCGCTACTCTCCCACATACTACACCGGCACCGCCGACACCGACATACGCGGCACCACACACGACGCCGTACGCGCCTACCTCGGCGACGGCTACTGGCTGTGGAGTATGCCCTCCAAAGAGATGTGGGAAGACATCATACGCGACTGCACCTGGACATGGAAGACCGTCAAGAAAGTCGCAGACGGAAACGAATCCGAAGAGAATCTCGACTTTGACGCCTCCGTGTGGGAAGTAAAAAAGACAGCCGCCGACGGCAAGCTCACAGGCATCATCTACCTCCCCATCACAGGATATTCCGGCTACGACAGCTCCAAGAATACCTACGGCAAAGTCACCAAAGCCATGTGCTGCTACTGGACATCTACCCCCAGCAGCACCAGCACCACGTTTGGAGCCACAGAAGAGTCAGTCGCTTTCGTGACCACATACATCGTAGAGACAGGCACAGGCAACGGCCACATGTCCGACCACACGTCAGCCCTGCAAGACAGCGAGCGATACAGAGGATACGCCATCAGACCAGTACTACTGAAAGAAAAGAAATAAGCGATGAAACACATCATACCCCTCACTACACTGACAATCCTGCTCTCCTCCTGCACCACCGACATCACGCCAGAGCACGACAAGCCGCAGCTTGAGATTAGAGTCGACGTCTCAGCCTACGACCAGGACATCAACGGAGTCTCCACACGTGCATCGCTCAACAGCGGCGTCATCACCACCTTTGCCCCAGGCGACGACCTCGGTCTCATCGTCATCGGCCGAGACGGCACAATCGTGGCCGACAACTACAGATACGTCGTACAAAAGACAGGCCTTGCCTACCGCACAGACGCCGCAGGCAATGTGATAACCTCTGCCGTCTACTACGACGAGAACTACACCTATATCGCCTATGCCCCCTACAGCAGCAAGTACGACGGGCTCAAGTCAGTCGACGAGATAACCGCCCGATACAAGACCCTATACCCCCTCCTCTACTCCAACCAGTCCACCCCCGAGCTCTACTGCGCCGCCGACCTCCTCGTCTGTCGAGAACCGCAGCACACAGACCATACCCTCAGGCTCACGTTCACCCACGCCATGAGCCAGCTGAAGATATTCTACAACGGCGGAGCCTCAGAGCTCGACGTGGAGCACCCCGTCAGACTCTCCCAGATGTGCAAGGCCGACGGCTCAGAGACCTACACATACATCTTCATACCCCAAGACGACGTCGAGCTCTACGGTACAGCCCTTTCCAAGCACACCGCCGAAGGCGACGACAGCGAAGTCACAGGCTGGTCCTACTGGCAGACCAACATCGACCTCAAGGAAAACAGCTCCCTCTACGTCAGCATCTCCGCCCAGCCCACAGAGTCCTACAAGACAGCAGGCGTCGACATGGGCTTCCCCTCAGGGTGTATATGGGCCAACCACAACCTCGGCACCGAGTCTGCAACCGAGCAGACAGCACGAGGAGGCAAATGGTACGACGCCAACGGCAATATCAGGACCGATCTCATGAGTAGCGAGCTCCATGCCTGCTTTGACCGCGGAGACTACTACTCGTGGGGCGAGCTCGTCACCAAGTACGGCAAGCCTGCAGTATTGTTCAACTCCACGACAGGCAGGATAAGCGCGACGGGCGACTCCATCACCACGAGCGGCAGCACACAGACAGTCTCCCCCCTCAAGTCGGGCTCCGACAAAGGCTATTACCCAGAGACATACGTAGACCGCAACTATTCCTACGCCAACATCGACGGCAACATAGCCGGCACCGAATACGACGTAGTCCGCAACAAGCTCTGGAAAGGCGAGTGGCGCATACCCAACGAAAACGAAGTAGACGAACTGATGCGAAACTGCGACATCACAGTCCACGACACCTATTACGAAGACAACGTGCGCTATGCCCCCTGGATAGCCGAGACCAACGCCAGCGGCAACTATGTCAACCTCCACCCCGACAACTCCGAACACTACGGCACGGCAGCCGTCAGGCCCTACCGCTACCTCGTCACCATATTCAAGTTCACCAGCAAGATCAACGGTGAAGTACTCTACTTCCCCGGCGGCACATGGAGCGACTGGAGCATTGACATGCTCGCCACAAACTCACGCTCATATCACGGAGTGAAATCGACCGACGTATACAACTCCGACTACGGGGGCATGTACTACTTCGCCTCGTCAGCCTCACACGACCACCGCGACTGTTCGAGCTATATGGAGCTCGAGACCAGGAAGACCGTCGACCCAGAGACAGGCAAGATAACGAAAGTTGACCCCATCAAGAAGAAATCCACCTACACAGACCACAACGGAAACACCGTCGAGCTCATGGGACTCACCCAAAACGGACACCGCTACACAGGTATGCTCATACGCCCCGTCTACGGCGGACGCAACTGGAACACCAACCCCGACACACGCGCCACCATACGCATAAACGTACAGCAACAATGCAGAAACTAACCAACGCCATACTTTCCCTCCTCTTCCTCGCCGCTTGCAGCGACGACCCATATACCCCGACCGCCCCCTCCGACGGCCACGCCATGAGGTTTGAAGTGACCGTCGTCGACCAGCCCCAGACCCGAGGGCATGTGACTGATGTCTACGACAACGAGGTGACGCGTGACTTCAAAGCCGGCGACTCATTTGGTCTCTTCATCATCGACAGCAACGACCAGTTCGTCACCCACATCGACGGCAAGAACGCCCTAAACATCAGGCTCACCACCCCCGACGGCAAGGCATGGAACCTCGCCTCCGACATCACCAAGGTGGTACACAAGCTCGGCTACCGCTACATAGCCTACTATCCGTATGCCAAGACCTTTGACTCATGCCATAGCCCCACCGATATCCAAGCCCGTCTGACCGCCCCACCTACCGACCAGAGCACACAGGCAGCCACCGACTGGCTATACACCGAAATCACGTCTCCCCAGACCAACGCCGTCACCACCCTCGCCTTCCGTCACCGCTACGCCAAGATAGAGATACACCACTCCTTCACCCAAGACCACAGCGGCGAGTGGACCGAAGCCTACAAATACACGAAGACCATCGATGACAACGGCATAGAGCACTATCGCTATATCATCGATGCCACCACCCCGACCCTCATGTCCGTCAGCGGCACATACACCATCGGCAACAGCCTCACAGGCATCAAGCAATTCGCCTACGACTGCGACCGCATAGCCATAGAAAACGGCAGGCACTCCATCATCTACACCTACCGCATGGACGAACGCTGCGCCGTAGACCTTGGTCTGCCCTCAGGCATCAAGTGGAGCCCCATCAATCTCGGCACCGAGACCGACACCTACATGGATCAGGCAGCCATAGCCCAAGCAGCCACACACCTCGGCAAACGACTCGCCTGGGGCGAACTCTTCGAGAAAGACACCTACAGCTACGCCACCTACATCAACGACCCGTATCAAGAAGACAAAAGCACATTGCTACCGTCCGACATCTCAGGTAGCGTCTACGACCCCGTCCGACAGTACTGGGGAGGACACTGGACGCTCCCGAGCACAGACGACCTCCGCGAATTCATCGACAATACCGACCTCATCAGCACCGAGACCATATCAGACAGCCCCTTAGGCGAAGCCATACTCAAGCTGACCTTCAGGAGCAAGCTCAACGGCAATGAAATCACCATGCTGACCAACGGCTATGCCAACAACACCACCATCTCATACCCCCGGCGTCTCTACTACATGTCAGCCAATCGCAACGGCTACGCCTACAATACCACACTACATTACAACAACAACATGAGCACCACCAGCCTCAACCGCTATCAAGGCATCAACATACGCCCCGTGCTCAAGGAGCTCCACGTCTATACCGACAGCGAGAAGCAAGACATCGTAGTCCGACACATCGACGACCTCGCCGTAGATTTTGGCATCACAAAGACCGTGACCGAAACCCTCAACGGGGTATCCTATCAGGTCACCTACAAACTCCTATGGAGTCCCTTCAACTACGGAGCAGAAGCAAAGACTGCCATCCAGACATACAATCATAAGTCTATTGACGAGACCGCCTATCTCAGCCAATGCACCAACAGCACCGGCATACGCATAGCATGGGGATACCTCCAGGAAACAGAGACATTCTACAAAAAAGACTACTTCGCCAGCAACGTCTATAAGAAAGACATCTACAAAAAATACAACACCGCAGCCGACAAGGACCTCCGCGACCTCCAGCCCGAAGACGACATCGTACAAGCCAACTGGTCCAAAGGCTGGTGCATACCCACCGCCAAAGACCTCGAACTCCTCTGCCAGTACACCAATACAGACCCCAACACCACCACCGTCAACGGCACGACCTACGTCAAGCTCAACGGCAAGGG
>CALZJL010000112.1 GCA_945787625.1 uncultured Prevotellaceae bacterium | reverse complement strand
GTAGTAGCCTTGTCATCAAGGGCAAGAGCGATGTCGCGAGCCTCAGCGCAAGTCACTTCCTTGCCTGGAGTGATCTCCCCAGGCTCGTCAGAGCCGCCAACATCATTAAGTTTGAGAATCTTGCTGTTCTGCCCGATTTGGAAAGCACCGTTGTATTGGTCTATAGTACCCTCGATGAGCACCTTGTCTCCGACCTTGATCTGATCGTTTGATGTAAAGTTGGCTCCATCTAAATAAAGACCATTGTAGACATAGAATTGCCCTGCGGTGCTCTTCGTATCATTGATGTAGTACTGAGCGCGAGTATAATTGGCGACGTCAAGCGATTTGATATTCGAAATCAAACCCTCTACGACCACCGTAGTACCCTTTGCTGTGCTTTCATTCTTCCCGATAAAGTCAACAAGACCTGCTACATTGTACGGGTCAGCCATAGTACCGCTACCCTTAGGAGCAACGATCTCCCCAGGCTCGTCAGAGCCGCCAACATCATTAAGTTTGAGAATCTTGCTGTTCTGCCCGATTTGGAAAGCACCGTTGTATTGGTCTATAGTACCCTCGATGAGCACCTTGTCTCCGACCTTGATCTGATCGTTTGATGTAAAGTTGGCTCCATCTAAATAAAGACCATTGTAGACATAGAATTGCCCTGTAGCACTCTTAGTATCATTGATATAGTACTGAGCGCGAGTATAATTGGCGACATCAAGCGATTTGATGCTCGAAATCACACCCTCGACAACGACTGTAGTTCCCTTGGCCGTATCCTCATTTTTTTCGATAAAGTCGAGAAGACCTGCTACATTGTATGGGTCAGCCAGAGTGCCGCTACCCTTAGGAGTAATAATCTCCTCCTCGCCACCAGACGGATTCCCAGGCTTGTTGTTAGGGTCATCGTATGGAGCAGGGACGTCATCGCACGCAGCAAAAGAGAGAGCTGCGAATAGAACAAATGCAATAGTTTTGAAAATCTTATACATAATACTTCTTGTTTTTTAGATTATTGAGTTATGATTTCGCAACAACGGAGCGGCACTTGTCGCAGACGTAGTTGCCATTGTCGTCTCTCGTCCACTTGGTGCTGCCGATGTACTCGCTGCAGCCAGGGCAGAAGATGCGGATATCGTCAGCATTGCGCAGCTGGATTTGAAATCCTTTCTTGTAGGAGTCGCGCGTCATGATGCCAAACAAACGTACGTCGGTCGCGGGGATAAGCTCGGCGGCAAAGTCTGCATAAGTGCTTGTGCGCACTATGATGCTCGTGCTGCACTTGTCCGCGACGAAAGTCTCATTTACTCCATTGCCCGTATCTTTGCTCTCCACCTTGTTGGGGTCTGCAATCTTGGTGTTGCCGTCATTGCTGGCAAAATGTCCGTCTACGTAGACCAGACGAGAGACGTTGAGCGTCTCGTCATACATGGCATCAGTCAGCTCTACCGCATCGGGCACGCGAGTGATGTCGGGGCGTCCGACAGCCTTGAAATGCTTGTACCAAGTGTAGCGGCTCATGAACGACATACGATATTTCTGGCTGCCTATGATTTCGCCGCTTTCGCTATCCACCGTACCCAAATACTTCTCGTTGGGATAGCCTATCTGCGGAGTCTCGTTATATCCGCCGATATACAGTCCTCTGAGGTTGACGAGTATCTCCTGTCCCACGGGCAGATATGTCATGATATCATTGTCAGCGATGCTGATCTGGATATTCTCTCCGCTCTTGTCGTTGACGATGATACACTGGCTGAGGTTGCCTCCCTCATCGTTGGTTATGACGACACCCTTGATCTGGATTTCGTCCTCGACGAGTTGCACACTATTGTTTGAATACTTGAGCCCCTGGCCGAGAATAGCCTTCTCGTAGGTCTTCTTGAGGTCCTTGATTGAGACCACGTTGTGCTCCGTAATGGTATCGTTGCCTATGGTGTACGATGTGTCAATCTCCTTGTTCCAATCACCATCCTGACAAGATGCAAGCCCAAGAGAGAAGAGCAGAGCTATCGAAATAAATTTATGTTTCATAGTTTGGAAAGTAAATATGGCGGTTTAGAATCGAAGATTGGCGTTGATCATGAAGTTGAAGCCCTGAGCATAGTATTTGCGAGGGTTCTTGCTAAAGTCGTAAATACGGGGATTGCCATAGGCAGAACCGTTGCTGAGCACAGGCCTGTTGGTGCGGCTCTGCTCGAAACCGCCCGTGGTGATGTTCTGGCGGTTGGTAAGGTTGCAGAGGTTGATATTGACAGACAAAGTCTTGCTGCCCTTCAGACGGAACTGGCGTCCGATGCTTGCATCGAGCATGAATCCGCCATTTCCCTTAGCCTGATCGGGGATAACATAGGTCGTCTGTCCCGTAGTAGGATCTTCTGCCGTACCGAGGAGTGCCTCCGTACGGATATTGGGGGCGAAGGACAGATAGATGCGGTCGTAGTAATTGCCGATGAGGCTGAGATACCAACCTCTGAGACGATAGTTCAGGGCAAGACTTGCTGCCGCCAGAGGGGTGCCGCCCTCGTGCATACCCTTGCTGTAGCAAGTAGTGGGGTTGCTGTAGAGATGATCCTCGACTACAGCAGGGATAGAGCGTGTATATGTGTATGTCGCGTTGTTGGTATATTTGGCTTCGCTGTAAGTACCCAGGGCCACGACATTAAACTCGTTGGTGATATTGACCTTGACGCCAAGTTCTGCACCGTAATACAACTTCTTCACGTCAGAGAGCGTATTGTAGGTAAACGAGTTCTTGTCATCATCGTAGAACTGGGAGAACTCCGTGATGTCATACAGGTGATAGAAATATCCGTTGACATTGAGCTGCACCCACTTGTTCTTCAGCGAGTATCCGAGGTCGGCACATACGTGCTTCTCCGACTGCAGGTCGTTGGCAAAATTGTTGTTGAGTTCCGGAGCCTGGAAAGCATGGTAAGCCATAGGAGCGGTACGCTCAAAACCTGCGTTCACACTCAGCGTGTTGCCGTGTCCGAGATTGATAGTAGTACCGGCCTTGACACCACCGTTGAGGAAGTCGGCAGTATGGCTCTTGCCGTAGGAATTGTCCTTGTATATGCCGTTGCGCATGAAGCCCTTACGCCACATGCTCGTGCCGTTGATGTTGGCCGAGATGAAAGAGTGCGTGATGCCCTTGTCCATCACGTAGGTAGCCCAAAGCTTGGCATTCTGCGTGTAGATATTATAGTCATAGCCATAGCGGTCACCCTCACGAAGCGCAGCGTTGGGATTGTTGAGGTCATACTGATATACATCACTATCAACGGTATACTTGCCGAGCGCATAGCTATTGACATTATGCAGATACCAGGCTCCCATCATGTCGCTTATGGTCTGGTAGTGCATGGCCTGATCGCGCCCCAGCTGCAAGCCGGCATAGAGTTTGTGCCCTCTCTTGAGGTTGATGTCAAGACTCGCAGCAAGGTTGGTCACGAGGTGGTCATTATGTCTGCGCGCCATGAAGTAGGAAGCGTCCTCGCCAGCTACGTTCCTGCCGCGGTTCTTGGCGTAAAGCTCATCCCAGTTGATTTGGGTGTTGATGCCAGCCTGCCACATGGCTACAGTATTGTTGTACTCGGCCAGCGAATACTCGTTGTTCTGGGCGTGCCCCTCGGGCCAGGGGTTATACTTGGCACTCGGGAGGTTCTTCCAGTAGTCTGGAGCAGGATTCTGAGCATCGTTGTATTTCAGAGCCGACGAACTGTACATGGCATATTTGAAGAAAGCTCCGGCGTTGAGCTTGAGGGCATCGTTGAAGCGCCATTCGAGCGAGACAAGCGCACTCGGCTCGTAGTTGTTGACTACGCGGGCACTACGCTTCTCGCCATTCTGGTAACCCCACGAGGGGTTGTACTGCCAGTTGTTGGTCAGCCATCGAGCCTCGTCGACCGTAGAGCCTTGAGTGGCACGCTCAGTAGGGCTGCCCCAAGTGGCGAAATTCAAGCGGCGTTCCTCGCCCCACTTCTTCTCGGCAGCGAGAAAATACGAGGCACTGTTGTAGAACGTACCCTCCACGTAGGCCGTCTCCATGTTGGCCCAACGGTAGCCCACCGTACCGAAGAAGGCCCAGCCATACTTGTTGTAGCCGCTACCATAGGTATACATGGCACGCAGAGTATAGTTGCGGTTGGCTCCCGACAGAGTCAGCTTGTGCCCCGTAGCCATAGAGCCGGCACGCAAATCATAGTTTGCAGCACCTCCTATATTGCCATACGCATAAGCATTGTCTTCAAACGGGTTAGCATTGTCCTTGCCTCGCATGGCATCGTTCATGCCGCCGATGGTAGAATAGTTGAAGCGGCCGTTCTCAGCCGTGTTGACCGAAACGCCGTTCATGTGGACATCATTATAACGATTGTCCAAAGCACGATAGCGAAAACGCATGGCGCCACCCCAAGTGTAGCCAATCTGGCTGACATAAATGTTGTTGGCCGAACCCACCTGAATGACCTCCGTCGTCATGTCGTCATTCTCGCCAAGCTGCGACTCGTTGAAAGTGAACTCGGCAGATTCCGCCATGCCAAGACTGTCCTCGGGCAACACCTCACCCTCGGACTGAGCCAGACAGACGGTACACGGCAAGACGGCCAGCCACAATACCAAAAGTTTGGATTTCATCCGACCTTTTCTGCGCTCGGCAGAGCAAGCGAACTTTCTCTGCTCCCGCATAATGAAAACGTTCTTTTTCATTTCCAGAATTGAATAAATATGAGTTTATACACTTGCAAAGATAAGATATTTTTGTTAACAGAAAAAGAAATTAACTATTACAATGCGTTTACAACAAAGATTTAACTCTATTTTTCGAGGAAAAAACGCGAGATATTATAAAAAAATCATATCTTTGCACAAAAGACGAAACACATGAACACAAGATTCAGCATACGTGTACTGCTGGCGTTACTCCTTGCAATCCCAGTAGGGAGCTCCTCGCAAGAGCGCAAGATGCAGATGCATGCCATAGCCTTCTACAATCTGGAGAACCTCTTCGACACCTGCCACGA
>CALZJL010000111.1 GCA_945787625.1 uncultured Prevotellaceae bacterium | reverse complement strand
CCATACGCCCTAAGTACCAGTTCGCCAAAGAGGCCATTAACCCACGAGAACCATGAGCGCGTGAAACGCTCCGGCTCAGTAGGGAGAAAACTCTCGTGCATGAAGCCAGTACCACCATCAGTCTGCATCAGCACCGAGATACACTCACGCTGTTCGTGCACATCTTTTGTAGTAAGTCCCCTCATGATTATAGACATCGGCCATACCATGTTGAGTCCCGTGTGTTGGGACCCGATGCCCCTCACCCCCGATTCCAAGCCCTGCAGTCCACCACCGAAGAAATAAGGATTGTACTCACTCCACACCATACGGCGCGTATTCTGATAGACCGAGTCGCGCTCATCTACGATTTCTCCACAAAGATATGGCAGCGACAAAAGTGAAGGCACATTGGCATCATCCATCA
This sequence comes from uncultured Prevotellaceae bacterium, assembly GCA_945787625.1. The sequence goes on along the minus strand of CALZJL010000111.1, from coordinate 4,619 downwards.
AAAGGTGACTCCCGAATCCGTCAATCTCATAAGCAAATACAGGTCCGAACTCGTGGGATTGCACGATAGAATACCTCATCAAGGCATCATACACCTCATCTGCCATACCACGGCAACGCCCGGCAAGAGCCTCGTCGTGCGACACCTCAGTCAGAATCTCAGCCGCCTTGCGCAATGCGCTCACAGCAAAGAAATTGCCAGGGATATTAAATGGGAAAACGCAACTATCGTCCGAAGGTCTGAACATACTGGCGATCAATCCGCAAGGCTTCGCAGGGTGTCCCAAGCCGTAATTACTCGTCGTATCATGCTGGGCATGAGTGGTACGTCCGAAACGATATGAAGTTCGCTGCACACCATCACGACGTTGCTGCTCCGAGAACACACGCAGGATTTCACCCACAGCCCTCACCCACAATTCGTCAAAGATGGAATCATCACCCGTAATCTGCCAATAAGCATACGCCAGACGTATCGGGTAGCACAGCGAATCTATCTCGTATTTGCGCTCATGCACTCCAGGCAACATGAGGGTAAAGTCACTCCTCCATTGTGTGCTATCAGAGACAGAGCGCAGAAAGGCGTTGGCATAAGCATCACGACAGACAAACTCCAACTGCATACGAATCACCCCCCGCACCATCAATCTCAAATCCTCATCAACATCGAGCAAAGACAAGTACGTCCACACCTGCGCAGCACTATCACGGAGCCACATGGCATCAATATCGCCAGTTATGACAAACGTAAAGTCCTCCACCCTACCCGTCACATCGCTACAAGCCCTGAAACGCTTCACCGCCGTATCAAGAGTGTTAGGATAGCAATTACAAAACATAGTCCACAACTTAGGGTTCACCTCCGAGAGCCTGTCATGCATCACGGCAATCACACTGTCCACAGCAGTACTGCGGAAACAACGCTCCCCGACAAGAGGACGTCTGACAACGAGAGCATCAGCCTCCGATTCACGCACAGCCGAAACATCAGTCACGGCAAGCAATAACGCAACAATCAATCCCAACCTTCTCATTTCGTCAATTCAGCCTCAAGCACACCACCACGCAATATATCCTCCCTCCTGATCGAAGTCCCCACGACAGGCTTTCCGTTGAGGATCCAGCGTTTAGTAAATATTCCCCTACCCTTAGTTCTCACGGTAAACGTCACAGGCCTCCCCTCCGAATCCTGCCCCACTCTCAGTACAGCCTCCCTCACAGCAGGAGTACACAACTCGAAACGCCCACCGCAAGGCTCCACCTGATACATTCCCAAAGACGCGAGCACATACCACGCAGACATCTGCCCCACGTCCTCATTGCCACACAACCCGTCATACCTGTCCGAGTATAGCGAAGAGAGCACCTCATTCACACGCTGCTGCGTCTTGCGCGGAACACCCAGATAATTATATATAAACAAAGCATGATGACTCGGCTCATTACCATGACAATACTGCCCGATCAAACCCGTAATATCAGGATTAGCCCCAGCATTCAGCACACTGCTCGCAGCGAAAAGGCTATCGAGGCGAGCCTCAGCCCTACGTTTCCCACCCATCAATGAAATCAATCCCTCCACATCATGAGGCACGAGCCACAAATACTGCCACGCATTACCCTCAGTATAATCCTCCGTCTGATGATTAGGATTAAATCCCTCCAACGAACGGAACTCACCCCCCGAATCCCGTCCACGCATAAAACCGACCCGCTCATCATACAACTCACGATACCTCCCAGCCAGACGAGCATACGACACACTGTCCTCCCCCATGCCAAGCCTGCCAGCCACCTTAGCCACACACCACGCAGCCAAATAGTATTCCATACTCTTAGCCACGCTCTCCCCCTCACCCACATCATACGGGATATAGCCAAACCTCCACAGAGCGTCCTTGCCGCGCCCCCCACTCATACTCTCCTTCATAGCCCTCAGAGCCACCTCGCCGTCCAGCCCCTCAACCCCCGAAAGTACCATATCAGCAAGCACAGGCACAGCAGGCTCACCCACCATACAATAAGTCTCAGTACTATGCAAATGCCACACAGGAAGCTCACCACCCTCACGCCAAACAGCCAACATCGACTTCCCCCAGTCCGACAATTTATCACGCATCACCAACGTAGCAAGAGGGTGAAGCGCACGATAAGTATCCCACAAGCTCCACGTCGTATAATTATCAAAACCAGGAGTACGATGAATCCTCCCGTCAGCCCCAAAATAGTCTCCCGTCACATCATTCCACAACTGCGGAGCAGTCATCGTGCGATACAACGCCGTATAGAACATACGTCTTTGAGCATCACCGTCAAACCTTACGTCCACACGCGACAAAGCCTCCTCCCAAGCCCCCTTAGCCCTCTCCCTCAATTCGTCAAACGAAAAAGCAGAAGCCTCCTTCAACATATTCTGCAATGCACCCATCTCACTCACAGGCGAAATAGCCACCCTTGCACCAACCACCGCACCAGGCTCCACATCAAACACAGCCTGAGCATACCTCGCATTATAATGCTCGATGCCAAAATCCGTCACAGGGCGGTCAAATCTCACAGCATAATACACACAATGCTTCGTCCACCCCCGACTACGCCTATACCCCACAAAAGTATAAGGATCAATCGGCCAAATACGCGTCTCCACAGGCACATCACCAATCCCACTCTCCAAGTCAAGCACCACATTAGCATAGCGGTTGCCCCGGGGGAACGTAAAACGATATGCCGCCACCCTCTCCGTCGCCGTCACCTCAGCCACGATATGAAACCTATCCAACACCACCCTGTAATACCCAGCCTCAGCCTGCTCATTCTCATGCGAGAACCCCGAAGCCACACTTTCCAAAAAAGCCCCGTGCCCAGCATCAGTCACAGGCAATCCATACATAGGCATAATACAAATATCACCCAAGTCCGAACACCCCGTCCCACTCAGATGCGTCTGAGCAAACCCCACGATACTATCCCCACTCCAATGATAGCCCGAACACCAGTCCCAACCATGATACGGCATCACCGGCCCGGCACACACCATACCCCACGGCACATTAGCCCCCACAAACACATGACCATGCCCATCACAACCGATACGAGTGTCCACCCATGAAGCATATTCCCCTCCAGCAAAAGCCTGAGAGCACACACAAACAAGCCCCCAACACAGCAGTCCAAACCACCTGAAAAAAGAATCCATAAAGTCAAAATAGCAATTAGATTAGGTCAAATATACAAATATCTGATAGAAAAACAAAATAAATTCCTAACTTTGTAAGACATAAATCCGCAAAACCATAAAACAAACACATAAAAAATGAAAAAAATCACACTTACAGCACTGGCCATGCTCATAGCATTAGCCCCAGTCCACGCACGAAAGAAAGAAAACAAGAAGAAAGGCAAAGCCAAGACCGAAGCCCCCGCCCCCGCCAAGAAACCCGAGCCCAAACCAAGCATAAGCCGACAAGGCCTCTTCAACGTAGAGAAAGTAGAAAAAGAATGGTATCTCGAGATCCCCGACAGCCTACTCGGCAAGAGCCTCCTCACCACCACACGCTACACCAGCACCCCCTCATCATCAGGGCAATTTGGCGGAGAGCTGTGCAACGAGCAAGTCATCTACTTCGAGCTCAACAACGACAGCACACTCTTCATACGCTCACAGATGATAGTCAACGTCGCCGACACCACCCAGATGATCAACAAAGCCGTCAGCGTCAGCAACGAAAACCCCATCATCGGTGCCTTCAAGATAGAAAGTCACAAAGAAGGCCGCAGCCGCATCAAAGTCACCCAGTTCCTCAACGAAGACAACCCCCTCGGCATACACCAGAGCCTGAAAAAGTTCTTCAGCCTCACCTCGCCCCAGCCCCAGCTGAGCTACATACAGGACATCAAGACCTTCCCCACCAACACAGAAGTACGCCTCGTCAAGACCTACAACTCCACCAGCCACAGCCTCCCCGGAGCAGCCCAGACAGGCAAACTCACCTTCGGGCTCAACATCTCATTCGTCATGCTCCCCGAAAAGCCCATGCTCGGCCGCTACTACGACCCACGCGTAGGCTACTTCACCGAGCGCTACAACAGCTTCAACGACGAACAGCAGCGCGTCGAAAGCAAAATCTACATCTCCCGCTACCGTCTTGAACCACGCGAAGAAGACATCGAGAAGATGCGCCAAGGCCAACTCGTAGAGCCCATCAAGCCCATCATCTACTACATAGACCCAGCCACCCCCAAGCAATGGCGCAAATACCTCATCGCAGGCGTCAACGACTGGCAGAAAGCCTTTGAGAAAGCAGGCTTCAAGAACGCAATCCGCGGCGAAGAATGGCCCGAGAACGACACCACCATGTCGATGGAAGACGCCCGCTACAGCGTCATACGCTATCTCGCCAGCCCAATCCCCAACGCCTACGGTCCACACATCTCCGACCCACGCACAGGCGAAATCCTCGAAGCCCACGTATGCTGGTATCACAACGTCATGTCGCTCGTACACGACTGGTACATGGTACAAGCATCAAGCATCGACGAAGCAGCCCGCAAGATGCACTACGACGAAGAACTCATGGGCCAGCTCATACGCTTCGTCTCCAGCCACGAAGTAGGACACTC
>CALZJL010000110.1 GCA_945787625.1 uncultured Prevotellaceae bacterium | reverse complement strand
AGCACTACCCACAAAATCATCACTACCAGGGCAGTCGATAATATTGAGCTTCTTGCCGTTCCACTCCACGTGGAAGACAGTAGAGAACACACTATAGCCATACTCCTGCTCTACAGGAAAATAATCACTTACCGTATTATGCTGAGTGATGCGTCCGCGACGCTGTATGATACCCGCCTCATAGAGCATACTCTCCGTCAAGGTCGTCTTTCCACTACCATCATTGCCGAGCAAGGCAATGTTCTTGATTTCTTGTGTCTGATAGATTTTCATGTTGGTTATATGGTTGTTTAGTTGTTTAATTGTTTCGTTGTTTAAGGCTATTCTGACAGGAATTACGCCGAAAACCGACCTAAAATTACACAAAAAAAACGATATGTAAGACGCTTGCCTTTATGTTTTACAACATCAAATCAGACATAATGTCGTTCGAGGTGAAAATTCCACCACGCGTCAGCCTCAAGTAGCCCCCAGTCATCTCCATACGACCACCCACGATATGTCCCTCAGCCATTTTCATCAGATGTGCCATATACTTTTCGGGCACCTCCTCCAGACAAATTCCAGCACACGTACGCAAACGTTTCATCACCAACTCGTCATAAAGTTCGTCATCGGTCAGCACCTCCACATCAGGCACCACCAGCCCACCCCTCTCACAGTAAGCCACCAGATCAGACGGATTGCTGCAACGTCTGCGCAAGCCATCATAACTATGCGCCCCAGGCCCCAGTCCCACATAAGGCGTATCAGCCCAATAACCACTATTATGCCGCGAGCGGAAGCCAGGACGGGCAAAATTGCTGATCTCATAATGCTCCATCCCTCCCCCACCACATTCGCGAGGAGCAGTAACGGAATCCACCAGATAGTCATACATCATGACCGACAAGTCCTCGTCAGCCTCTTGCACCTCACCCCTCTCCAGCATACGCCACAAAGCCGTACCCTCCTCCCACTGCAGAGCATACGCACTCAAGTGCTCCACCTCCAAATCCACAACCACATCAACATCCCTGCGCCACATCTCCATAGTCTGCCCCGGCAGGCCATACATCAAGTCAAGACTGATATTGCCATACCCAGCCCTGCGCAACAATTTCACAGCCTCCACAGCCTGCGAGCCAGAGTGGCGTCGCCCGATCAATCTCAGCAAACCATCGTCAAACGACTGAACACCCATGCTCACCCTATTGACAGGAGTGGAGCGCAGCATCGCAACGTACTCCTCGTCGACGTCATCAGGGTTAACTTCGACAGTAATCTCAGAGCAACCCTCCAACCCACCGAGCACCTCAGCCAGCGAATCAAACAACCTCGCAAGCACCCTCCCGCCCAACAAGCTCGGAGTACCACCCCCAATATAGACAGTTTCAGCGCGCGCAGAGCAGATTTCCTCCCTACGAGCAAACATCTCACCCCTCAACGCCTCGACCCATGCCGACTGCAAGTCAGACCGCGTCGAAGAAAAAAAGTCGCAGTACAGACACCGCGACTTGCAAAAAGGCACATGAACGTATATCATCACACTCTCGACACACTCAGTCCGTCTCACACAAAGTCATCTCATACATGCACGGATACACGTTCTGTTTGGCATGAGACTGCCCCGAACCATGAGGCACTATCAGACGCACCTTAGCAATCTGCTCCTCACCCGTCTGACGCCCCAGACGCAGATAAGGAATAGCAGCCAACCACCCCGTAGGCACACTCGTATCGCTATACGCAGAGTAAAGCACACTCGACGACGGAATAGTCAAATCTATCTGACTGATCAAGTTGCCAAACGAGCCAGATACGGTAAACACCTCAGGCAACTGGTTGGCAAAGCGGTTAGTCTGCTGAATACTGTCACCCCTGATATTATACTCCCAGAAACGACACACCAACTTCATCTTCCCCCCCGACGTCATCTTGCGTCCCGTACCCTTGCGCAGAATCTGCATATACACGCCAGTGTTCTTAAACAGCACATACTCATTCTTAGACACATCCGTACAGCTATCCTGACTGACAAACTCCTCCTCCGTCAAGACACTAATCGGCCCGAACTCAGCCAGCACCTTGTCATCAAGCCTGATGACCACATCACGCTTCACAAAGTTAGACACCAGTTCACGCTCCTCCTCCTTCTGCTCGCTATAAGTAGTATCATCATTCTGGCACGAAGACACAGCAACGCCACCCACAAGTATCAACAAGTACAAGAAACATCTCTTCATCACACTATACATTATATAAAAGTTATACATAACAAATCAATCCGACACACATCACACCAACAATCGTCGATACTCCTCGACAGCCCTGCTAACTATCTTCATAGCCTCCTCCATACCACAAGCCAGACGTCCTCCGGCAGCATTCTTATGTCCGCCACCACCGAAGAAACGCGCACTCATCTCATTGCAAGGAAAATCACCGACACTACGCAACGATATACGCACCACACCAACATGCTCCGTATCCTCACTCATGAAAATCGAAAGCCTCATATCCCTCATCTGAAGCGGCATATTCACGATACCCTCAGTATCACCATTCTTCACGCCAAGCATTCTGCGCTCCTCGTTGGTAAGCGACATGATACAAGCATTAAGCCCCGACAACACCTCAAGCTTGACATAAAGCATATATCCCACCAGCCTCATACGAGCCATCGACGAAGTCCAAAACACATTGCGATAAATCCTGTCCTTGTCGATACCGAGCCCGATAAGCCTGGCTATACACTCGAAGACCACCGCCCGGTTGCTATTGTAAGAAAAAGCACCAGTATCAGTCATCATACCCGTATAGATACACGTAGCCACGTCAGCTCCACACGACTCAAGCTCCCCCAGCTGATCCATCAAGTGACAAAGCACCTCACAACTCGCACACATCTCAGGGCGCGAAGCAGTCAAAGAGCAACAGTCCGAAGGCTCTAGATGATGATCCACCATCAGTTTGACAGCCCCACACGACACAAGCAGACCCTCCAACTCCTCATTCTGCACACGCTCAGGACCATTCATGTCACATATACACAGCAAGTCAGCCCCCTCAATCGCAGCCCTGGCACTATCAGCCATCCTATCATAGACGACAATATCCTGCGCTCCAGGCATCCAAGCCAAAAAGTCAGGAAAACGGTTAGGCATCACCACCACACAATCCTTCCCCCTACGCTCCAACCAATGCTTTATGGCCAGCGTCACCCCGAGAGCATCACCATCAGGATTGACATGCCCCACACACACCACCCTTTGCGCCCCGTCCAAGATCCCCCTCAGTCTCTCAATATCGTTGTAGTCAAAAATCTCAACCATGCGAAATACACTCCTCAATATCCTTTTTTACACCAGCACCTCCCCCTCCCCTATACGAGCTGCCAGCCATCAACCCTCGTACCACGCAAGAAATCCTCGCGCGACATACGCTTTTTGCCAGCAAGTTGCAGCCCCACAATCCTCAGCACACCACCCTCCAAGACGACGTCCAGCACATTCTCAGCCACAGAGCCCTCAGGCAGCAACGTCGTCCGCAACACCTTTAGCACCATCTCGCGCCCCACAGCATCTCTCACCATACACCAAGCCCCAGGGTAAGGACTCAGCCCACGCACAAAGTTGTGAGCCGTCTGAGCCGTATGTTCCCCCCATCTGATTTCACACGTCTCGCGAAAAATCTTCGGTGCAGCATGCAAGTCACCCTCCACCACCATACCATTTTGAGACACCGTCCTCACCCTCCCCTCGACAATATCCTGCACCGTCTCGCACACAAGCTCAGCCCCCAACGCCATAAGCCTGTCATGCACCACCTCAGCATCATCATCAGGGCCAATCTCCACACTACGCTGCATAATGACAGCACCAGTATCAATATCCTTGTCCAAGAAGAAAGTCGTAACACCAGTCCTCGTTTCACCATTGATGATAGCCCAATTGATAGGCGCAGCACCACGATACTGAGGCAAGAGCGCAGCATGCAGATTGAACGTACCGAGTCTCGGCATCGCCCAGACCACCTCAGGCAACATACGGAAAGCCACCACCACCTGCAAGTCAGCACCAAGCGAACGCAACTCACACAGGAACCCCTCGTCCTTCAGCTTTTCAGGCTGAAGCACCCTGATCCCATGCTCCAGAGCATACAGCTTTACAGGGCTCGCCTGCAACTGATTCTGATGCCGTCCCACAGGCTTGTCAGGCATAGTCACCACACCCACCACATTATATCCCCCCGACACCAAAGCGTCCAAGGCCGGTACAGCAAAATCAGGCGTACCCATATAGACAATTCTCAAATCCCGCTTAGTCATTATCCGAAATATTTGAGCACAAAAATACAAAAAATCTTGCATATTAAAAAGAAAAGTGTTTACTTTGCGGTCGCAACCGACGTTAATTGCCAAATTTTAACAACCAAACACACATATTGCCTATACGAAACACTCTACTCCAAACAAACACACACATTAAGGAATGAGTAACCTCACAGCGATGACCGACTACGAGTTGGTCACACTATACAGTAAAGGCAACGATGAAGCGTTTGACACCCTCATGGCACGTCATCAGACCCACCTGTTTGCATACATACTGCGACTCGTAGACGACGTAAACCGCGCCAACGACATCTTTCAAGACACATTCGTCAAAGCAATCGTAAACATGCGTCGCGGACGCTATGCCGACACAGGCAAGTTCTCAGCCTGGCTCATGCGCATAGCCCACAACATCGTCGTCGACTACAGCCGCGACAACACCCCCACCCCCTACCTGAGCGAAGAGAACCACAACGAGCAGCTCTACAACAATCCCGACATGAGCGAAGACAGCTGTGAGAGCCGCCTGCTCGAAGAGGCCGACACCAACACCATCGAGCTGCTCATCAGCCGTCTGCCAGCCCCCCAGCAAGAGATAGTACACCTACGCTACTACGAAGACCTCACGTTCAAAGAAATAGCCCAAATCACAGGCGTAAGCATCAACACCTCACTCGGCCGAATGCGCTACGCCCTCATCAATCTCCGCAAGCTCATCTGCCAATACAACCTCGACCTGGCCGTATAGGATTT
>CALZJL010000109.1 GCA_945787625.1 uncultured Prevotellaceae bacterium | reverse complement strand
AGGGCATCGTAGGCGATGAGCTCACCCATGAGGATAAAGTCACGCAGATGGATAGCCTTGTCGAGCTCGACGTTGACGCCCTCCTTGGTACCTGGGATAAAGAGGTTCTCGTTGAACTCCTTGCGGATGTTTTTCAGGAGTTTCAAGCCTTCTTCAAGGCCTGCCTTGGTGCGACCCATACCTACGTGTTCCCACATGATGTGGCCGAGCTCCTTGTGGATAGAGTCTACGGAACGCTTGCCCTTGATGTTCATGAGGCGGTCAATCTCGTCTGATACGGCTTTCTCCGTGGCTGCGAACTCTGGCAGATCGGTAGAGAGGCGTGGCCAGATAGACTGGTCGGCGAGGTAGTTCTGAATGGTGTATGGCAGTACGAAGTAGCCGTCGGCAAGACCTTGCATGAGGGCTGAGGCGCCAAGACGGTTGGCTCCGTGGTCTGAGAAGTTGCACTCACCGATGGCGAAGAGGCCTGGGATTGAGGTCTGGAGCTCGTAGTCTACCCAGATGCCACCCATGGTGTAGTGGATAGCCGGGAAGATCATCATGGGCTTGTAGTAGTCGAAGCCGCCCTCTGAGCGTACGAACTCGCCTGGGTTGACGTCGGTAATCTCTTCATACATGTCGAAGAGGTTGCCGTAACGCTGGCGTATCTCGTCGATGCCGAGACGCTGGATTGACTCTGAGAAGTCGAGGAAGACGGCGAGACCTGTATTGTTGACTCCGAAGCCGTGGTCGCAACGCTCCTTGGCTGCGCGTGAGGCTACGTCGCGTGGCACGAGGTTGCCGAACGCCGGATAGCGACGCTCAAGATAGTAGTCGCGGTCTTGCTCGGGAATGTCCCAACCCTGCTTTGTGCCTGCCTGAAGTGCCTTGGCGTCTTCGAGCTTCTTGGGTACCCAGATACGGCCGTCGTTGCGCAGAGACTCTGACATGAGGGTGAGCTTTGACTGCTTGTCGCCGTGTACGGGGATACATGTGGGGTGAATCTGTACGTATGAGGGGTTGGCCATGTATGCACCCTTGCGGTAGCATTGTATGGCGGCGGTACAGTTACAGCCCATGGCGTTGGTTGAGAGGAAGTAGGCGTTGCCATAACCGCCGGTAGCGATGACTACGGCGTTGGCTGAGAAACGCTCAAGACGTCCTGTGCAGAGGTTCTTGGCGATGATACCTCGTGCGCGGCCGTCGACGATAACTACGTCTTCCATCTCGTAGCGTGTGTAGAGCTTGACCTTGCCGGTCTGTACCATGCGGCTGAGTGATGAGTATGCGCCGAGCAGGAGCTGCTGGCCTGTCTGACCCTTGGCGTAGAAGGTGCGGCTCACCTGTGCTCCACCAAACGAACGGTTGGCAAGCATGCCGCCGTATTCGCGTGCGAAGGGTACGCCTTGTGCCACACACTGGTCGATGATGGCATTGCTGACCTCGGCCAGACGGTATACATTGGCCTCGCGTGCACGGTAGTCACCGCCCTTGACTGTGTCGTAGAAGAGGCGGTATACTGAGTCGCCGTCGTTCTGATAGTTCTTGGCTGCGTTGATACCTCCCTGAGCTGCGATGGAGTGTGCGCGGCGTGGTGAGTCCTGAATACAGAAATTATATACGTTGAAGCCCATCTCGGCCAGTGAGGAAGCTGCACTCGCACCTGCCAGACCTGTACCTACGACGATGACGTCGAGCTTCAGTTTGTTCTTGGGGTTGACCAGACGCTGGTGTGCCTTGTAGTTGGTCCACTTCTCAGCAATCGGTCCTTCGGGGATTCTTGAATTGATAGTCTTTGCCATGATTCTTTTATCTTTGACTATTTGCAATATTCGGTTTATTATGAATGTTTAGCGCTGCGGACAGCCCTCACAGGCATTCTCACACTGGGCGGCACACTCGCTCTGGCAGCCTGCCTGCATGGGGCACTTCTTCTCGGAGCATGGCTTGGCCTCGTTGTAGTCAGACGGCACATAGCCTGCGCAGAACGCTACGGCTACGGCTGCAAACATAGCCACGACGATTACCGCCCACGCATTGCCGATACACTTCCAGCGCTGGAACCATACCTTGCCGCTGAAACCGAGTGTCTGCATAGAGCTCCAGATACCGTGTGTGAGGTGGAAGAGCAATGCTGCAAGCCATACCAGATAGGTGACGGTGTAGCAGGGGCATGAGAAGGTGTTGATGATGTGGTACACGCCGTTGGCTGCATTGGCCTCAAGCTCCTCGATGTGTGCCAGCTCGGCAAACATCATGTTGTACCAGAAGTTGTAGAGGTGGAGCACCATGCCGAGAATGACGATGATACCGAGCACGAGCATGTTCTGGCTTGCCCACTCGACCTTGCCGGGCTTGTCGGTCACGGCATACTTGCTGTTGCCACGAGCCTTGCGGTTCTGGAAAGTGAGCCAGAACGCATAGACGAAGTGCAGAGCTACGAGTGCTGCCAGACCTGCCGTCGCTACGACAGCATACCAGTTGGCTCCCAGGAACTCGCAAATCATGTTGTAGCCCTTGGCACTAATGAGGGCGACAACGTTCATTGACGCGTGGAAGGTGAGAAACAGTACCAGTGCAATACCGGTCACCGACATGACTACCTTCCTACCGATTGATGAATTGATTAACCACATAGGATTTTGATTAAAAAGTTAAATATTGAACATAGGTTTATCTGTCACATACAAGCGTTAATACCCATTTAGAGGTATATGCTACGCCACAAATTTAAGATTATTTTACGATTTATGCAACGAATAACCGAAAAAGTACAGAGAAAATGATTACTTTTGCACTTGAAAATTACAATCAGTATGGAATTTCAATACGACATCGTGGTCGTTGGTGCCGGACACGCCGGTTGTGAAGCCGCTGCAGCAAGTGCAAGACTGGGGGCGAAGACGTGTCTGGTGACGATGGACATGAACAAGATTGCCCAAATGTCGTGCAACCCTGCCGTGGGAGGCATAGCCAAGGGGCAGATAGTACGCGAGATTGACGCTCTGGGCGGACACATGGGCGAGGTGACAGACCGCTCGGCTATACAGTATCGTATGCTCAACCGCTCTAAGGGACCTGCCATGTGGAGCCCGAGGGCACAATGCGACCGCATGAGGTTTATAGCCGAGTGGCGACACGTACTGGAAAACCAGGAGAACCTAAGCATCTGGCAGGATCAGGTGAAGGAGCTCCTCGTCGAAGACAGCACCGAGGGCAAACGCGTATGCGGAGTGAGCACATATATGGACGTTGACATACGAGCCAAGGCTGTCATCATCACCGCAGGCACATTTCTCAACGGGCTGATGCACATCGGGCATACCAAGCTCGAAGGAGGGCGGTGTGCCGAGCCTGCATCACACCATCTGACCGAGAGCATCACACGCCACGGCATCACCGTGGGGCGCATGAAGACGGGCACACCAGTACGCATCGACGGACGCAGCGTACATTTCGACGAGATGCTACGCCAGCCCGGCGACGAGCAGCCATGTCGCTTCTCCTATATGTCGGAGCCCTCTGCCCTACCCCAACTCCCATGCTGGATTACGTACACGAACCACGACGTGCATGAGCGTCTGAGAGAAGGACTGCCAGACTCGCCTCTCTACAACGGGCAGATACAAAGCATAGGTCCGCGCTACTGCCCCTCGATTGAGACCAAGCTTGTGACCTTTGCCGACAAGGACGAGCACCAACTCTTTCTCGAACCCGAAGGCAGCGACACCCAAGAGTACTACCTCAACGGATTCTCATCATCGCTGCCCATTGACGTGCAGCTCGAAGCGTTGAGAAAGATACCCTGCTTTCGCGACATCAAGGTGTACCGCCCTGGGTATGCCATCGAATACGACTATTTCGACCCTACAGAACTGCGTCACACGCTCGAATCTAAAATAATCGGCGGACTCTACATGGCCGGGCAGGTCAACGGCACAACAGGCTACGAAGAGGCAGCCGGTCAAGGACTGATAGCAGGTATCAACGCCGCACTCAGCATTCAAGGCAAGGAGCCCTTCGTACTAAAGAGAGACGAAGCATATATCGGAGTGCTCATTGACGATCTGGTCACCAAGGGCGTAGACGAGCCATATCGTATGTTTACATCGAGGGCAGAGTTTCGCATACTACTCAGACAGGACGATGCCGACGCACGCCTGACAGAACGAAGTCATCGTATAGGATTGGCATCAGACGAGCGATACCAGAGATGGTGCGAGAAGAAAAAGAAGATAGACGAAATCATAGCATTCTGCGAAACATTCTCGATAAAAGCATCACTTATCAACGACACACTTACCGCGCTGGGGACTACGCCCATGCAGAAAGGCTGCAAGCTCATTGAGCTAATCATGCGCCCGGGAGTAAGCATAACGTCGCTCGCGCCCCACATCGCCGCACTATCTCGTCTTTTAGATGGAATCAACGACAGAAAGCAGGAAATAATCGAGGCTGCTGAAATCAAGATGAAGTACAGCGGATATATCAAACGCGAACGAGAAGTGGCCGACAAGATGATTCGCCTCGAAAACATACGCATCGACGGACGATTTGACTACGCCACACTCAATTGTCTAAGCACCGAAGCACGACAGAAGCTATCTAAAATCAAGCCTGAGACTATGGCACAGGCATCACGCATACCCGGCGTTTCGCCATCAGATATCAACGCGTTGTTAGTACTGATGGGCAGATAATGTTCCACGTGAAACTTTAAGCCTCAAAACCCTTGATTATATAAACAATAGCATATCCGAAAAAGCACAAATACTTTAACCTATATGAACAACGAGATTCTAAAGAAGAACATTCGCGTGGTGCCCGACTTCCCTATAGCAGGCATTCAGTTTCAAGACGTGTCAACACTATTCGGCAACGCAGAGTGTCTGCGCATCATGCGCGACGAGACCGTCAGTCTCTACAAAGGCAAAGGCGTCACAAAGGTGGTAGGACTCGAAAGCCGCGGCTTCATGCTCGGCACAGTAATCGCAGCCGATCTTGACGCAGGATTCGTCATGGCTCGCAAGCCCAACAAACTGCCAGGGGCTACAGTCTCCGTGAGCTACGACAAGGAGTACGGCAAGGACAC
>CALZJL010000108.1 GCA_945787625.1 uncultured Prevotellaceae bacterium | reverse complement strand
GATTGGTAATGGACGAACGAAGCAACGAAGTGTCATCACCTACATAATTGAGAGTACCAGCCGTATCAAAACCAAAGAAGCCCCGAGGTGTACCCTGGTTGCTGACGAGGAAGCTGATTCCATTCGTCGATGGCAGTATTTGGTAAATATTTGACGCTCTTTTGATTTGTTCATAATAAAGGGATAGCCACTGCCCGTTGGGACGTCGGATCCGGACTATTGTATCCGTCTGTTGATTAGCCATCCACAGATTCTCATTGCCATCATACACGAGAGAGGTGCAAGTGCAGTAATTCTGTTTGTCATGTATATTCT
This sequence comes from uncultured Prevotellaceae bacterium, assembly GCA_945787625.1. The sequence continues at coordinate 4,798 of CALZJL010000108.1, read as the reverse complement.
CAACCGCAGTGATGACACGGATTGGACTGTTGGAATAATTGAAAAAATCCACCAGTTCAAGCTCGCCGTTTTGGTTCAGGCGATATTCCTGCAGTCCGTTGCGATATACCCCAGCAAAGAAATGATCAGACAAAGATGGATCTGAGACAAACGTATCTGTATTGTAGTGAGACAAATTTGGGTAACGACTGCGTATGTCCTGTTCGTCAGAACACCTCCATACGCCCCCAGTGTACATCATGACAGTCTCTGGATAATAATCTGCAGTCTGCGTATTTATACCTCCAGCAGCAAGAAGGCGACCGTGTTCGTCAAAATTTATACGCCAAAACGTATCCCTTCTCGGTGAGTTGACAACAAACAAGGGTTCAGAAGCCTGTGGCTCAAAAGACCTGGTTGCAATATCGAGAGTATAGGGGATGACACCAGAAGCAGGCGAAGCAGTCCAAAATGTCTGACCGGACAAACTTATTGATGTGATAGGAGGAAGGTCGCTTAGAGCGGTAATCGTAGTGAGATCCGAATGAAGGACTGTCAATGTGGAATTTGTACTGCCAACGACAAGAAAATATGCGAAGTCAGAAGTAGAACCCACATATTGCCCTCTGATCTTGGAGTCAAACCATCGTTCATAACCAGTAGACGTATCTATCGTTATAAAACTGTTTCCAATGCGGGCTAACAGATTGCCACAGAACGAGGTGATAAAATCTGTCGCATAGGATCTATACTGTTGCCACGACGACTTATCATAAAGATTGTCAGACAACTTTACAACATAAAGTCCTTCAGTGCACGCTATATAATATCTGTCATTGAATATACACATTGACTGGACATTGTACGGACTCTTGTAGGTATTAGCTAATACACCGTTGATACAGTCGAGCTCTACTATGCCAATATTGGTACACAGATACGCTATATGATTGTAGTTGTAGATACTGTTGATTGTTATATCGGCAGTCTTTAAGTCAGGTACACTCATGACGCTCCCGTCCTCAGCAAGAAGGTCTATGACATTATCTCTGTATACGAGTATCGTGTTTTCACTTTTTTCATTATGGTCAATGATACGTATACCTGTCGAAGACAACGAATTGAGTGAATCGTATGTACGCAGGCTCGCATCATCGAGGTCGTATCTGACAAGGTTGCCAACCATCGTCTGCCTCCCCGTGCTGTTGTCTATTGCGCCTGACGTCGTAATACTGTACAACAAGTTTCCGAAGACCTTAACCTGAACAGGCTGGCTATAAGAGGGATACAACGCCCACTTCCCTTGCTGGGCTTGTGCCAGAAGGGAAGTGATACATATCGTTGCGGTCAGTATTTTACGTTTCAACGTAATCATTTCTCAGTATAAGTTTGACTCTCTAAAGCATCCCCATAAGGAGCATAATTTCCATAACGAGAGTAGCGCCCGTAATGTCCATAATGCCCGTAATGCCCATACTTACGCTTGGAGTAGTCCACGCCGTTGAGAACTATGCTGCACTTTGGCAATCTACCACTCTCGGAGAGATCATTGACCATGGCAAAGTTCTCCTTAAGCGAGTAGTCCGCTCTGGTCACGATAATTGTCATATCTGCCACCCGAGCGATGTTGAGAGTATCGGTGACGAGTGCCAATGGTGGAGTATCCAGAATTACATAATCATAGATGGTCGAGAGGTGCTCAATAGCCAGCTTCAGTTGATTGCCGCTAAGCAATTCCGACGGATTTGGTGGGATAATTCCAGCAGGCATGACATCGAGGTTGCTATGTATGCCACTGTGGGTAATCTGCTGTTCAAGCAGAGCATAGTCGGGATCATCAAGTGCCAGGAAGTTGGTTATGCCACGCCTGTCGGGTACAAGTCCGAAAAGTTGAACCAATCGAGGCTTTCGTATGTCAAGTCCGACAATGATTACCTTCTTGCCCATCAAGGCAATAGACATGGCAAGGTTTGAAGCGACGAACGTCTTTCCCTCTCCGGGGATACATGAGGTAGAGATAATCACCTTTTCGTTCTTCTTCAGTACGAAAGGCAAGTTGGTACGCAGAGCACGGAAAGACTCCTCCATCGAGTCGTTAATATTCTCTTTGACCACGACAGCACGATTGCCTTCTGATACCCGGTCGGTCTTGGGTATATCAGCCAATATAGTAAGCTTCGTCAGTTTCTCGATATCTTCCCGACCCTCTATCCGGGTTCGCAACAATGCGAGCAGATAAAAGACACCGATCGGAGCACAAAGACCTAACACCAAAGCGATAGCATAGCTGATAAGCGGTTTGGGGCTTATCGGTTTGAGAGCAAGCATCGGAGCATCAATCATTCGAGCCTTGGCCGCCACAGAAGCAAGCTGGATATAATTCTCCTCACGCTTCTGGAGCAAAGTCAAGTAGAGGTTGGACTTGAGCTCCTGCTGTCGCCCAATATTGGTCAAAGCGCGTTCTTGAGTAGGAGTGCGGTTGATCTGACCGCTATACATATCAAATTGAGAGTCAATAGAGCGTTTCTGTGTCTGCATATCACGATAGATAGCACTCATATTCTCACGTATGAGAGGCCAAAGATCCTGAGCCTGCTGGGTGACCTGAATGACCGTCGGGTTATCTTCACTGCTACCTTTGAGATAACGGTTACGACGGAGTATCAAATTGTTGTACTGCGATATAGACTTATTGAGCTCCTGATTGTCCAGACCTAAATTGACAGGAAGTATGGCAAGATAGTTTGCAGGAGAGTCCATATAGTCCATAATGGATTTGAGTATGGATATCTGGGTCTGTATCTCCACCTGTTCCTTGCGGTAATTCGTGATGCTGGAGAGTGCTGTTGTAGCATCGTTTGTGAGATTTATGAGCTCATTCTTACGTTTATACTCCTCGAGTTCACCTTCCGCAGTATCAAGCTCGTTGCGAATGATATTCAAACGCTCGGCAATAAAGGCTTCAGTCTTGCGTGCGACCTCGTTTTTGTCCTCGTTGGCATCTACATTGTAGCACACAAGGAGTTCATTCAGGTAGTCAATCACACGATTTTTATCAGTATCGACAAATGAAATGTTTGCGATGGTCGTTGTCTTGCTCGTAGGCTTGGCAGACAACTGCTTGACACACTGACGCGCTACCATCGTCGGGGGATATATGTTTACGTAGAGAGGCCCCTCGACCATCTCCTCACCTGGCTGGCGACGTAGCATCAATATGCCATACTTAGTAGACAACTGGGCTGGCAACTGGGCTACGTCCTTACGGAAGTTGACCTCTTTAGGATTCTCCTTGTCAAACTTTCCCTCTATGTGGTAGCCTTTGCCATTGGTCGTTATCATGAGCCGTAGAGGATGGTCAAGCAAATTGAGACGCTCTTCGTCCATATCGACCACGATAGGGCTGTTCTTGTAGAGTTCACTCTTGACTACCCGTCCCTCCTGATAATAGCGTACATAGAGCTTCAGATTACGGACTACACGCTCAGCGATGTTGGCACTCGAAATGATTTCCAGCTCATTGTCAAAACCGTCGGATAGGTCAAGCAGGCCCATCTGATCAAAAGCCGCACTCTGCATACGGCTACGAGTGTTTTTATTGCCACCGTCCTTGACGAGTACCTTCATTGAGGCAGAATAGACAGGCTTTGTATAACGCAGATATAAATAACAAACGCCAAGACACACTACCACAGACAGAAGTATCCATTCCCAATGTAAAATCACTAGCCTGAGTATAGTCTGTATTGAAAACAAGCTTTCCTGCTCTTGTTCTTGATAAGCCCTGTTGTTAGTTGTAGTTTGTTGATTTGTTGCTTCCATTGCTCTGGCTTTTCGTTTAAAACAGTATATTTTAATCCAAATGTAACATAACTGTCGGCAAAGATACATTTTTTTATTGACACTTTCTTCTTTTTGAAAAAGAATATGTAACATATTTGACTTTAATAGACGATTTTTCATACAAACAGATTGAGATTCCAAAATATTTGTTTATCTTTGCAGAATAATGAATAATATGGCATCCATCGATAAAACCTATGCTCGCAGGATCATAGCTATCTGCGATTTGATTATAGTCACATCAGTCATGACATCAGTATGCTGCTGGTTTCCAGTGCACATTTCGTTGGCAGGAGGAATCAGTGCGTTGAATGCAGTGATTGTCGTGGGCTTTCGTACATGGGTAGCAAGGATCCTCGAAACAGTTTGGACTGACAGTTGGCTCAATCTCACGCTCAAAAGGTGTGTGGATTTAATAGCAGCCTTCACCTTAGCGGTATTTGTCGTGCCGTTATGCATCATATTAGCCTTTGTCGTCACCAAAATTGTCCGGTGCGGCTCGGCTCTTACGATATCGGCATTCAGATACAGCGCAGAAGGCTCAGCAAACGCTCGTGTGGTAAAGGGATTAGTATTGAGGAGGACCGGTACAGTGATGGACACCATGCTAATCAGACGTATGCCTATGGTGGCAAATGTCTTGCTTTGGCAGATTTCAATCACAGACATACTAACGATGTCAGAACTGGCAGAAACGCAAAAACAAGAACCGCCAGAGAATGGGGGTGTTGATGAAGAAGACAAAGAAAAAGAAGATACGGCAGTATATGACAGTTAATTCCAACATATATACATCCAATGGGAATATTCGACAAATTATTTGGAAAGAAGACAGAAGAAGGACATAAGGTCGGTGGCGTTGAGGATTTCATGCTACTCATTAGAGTCTACTATCAAGCCGCTATTGCAGCTCAGGTAGGAATCAATAACCTTGCCGCCTTGCCAGATTTGCGTGTGTTCAAGCAGACATACCACG
>CALZJL010000107.1 GCA_945787625.1 uncultured Prevotellaceae bacterium | reverse complement strand
CTGAGCCCGTTCTGAGTATTCCAATACGTACGCATTATCTTATACCTCTCTTCTCTTTGATGCCGCTGGCCTCAATGACATTGATTATGTAATCTCCCAATTTCTCGTACTCGGATATGAGATCCATGTAGAAGACTCCAGTCTGATAGTCGTAGAGTTTATTATTGATGTCTACGATGTTCTGATTCTTGAGTTGGGTACGATAGTTGTTTATCTCGTTCTCAGTGTTGATGCTCTTGTTGAGGTCGACGTAGCGGTGCTCGCCTTGCTGGATGACGACAGACATCTGTTCTATGGCATCGCTCACGAGATGCTGCATACTATGGATGTGCTGCAACTGCTTTTCGGTGAAGGATTCCTGACAATACTGGCGCTTGCGTGAGATGGTGCGCGCGATGTTGAAACAGGCGTCGCCGACACTTTCGAGCTCCGAGCACACGCGCATCATGCGCTGTATGTCCTGCTTTGACTCCGCTGAAAGCCTACCCTCTGCCACCTTGGTGAGGTAGTCACAAATCTCCACTTCCATATTGTCGGTGATACCTTCGTATTTCTCTATACGGGAATATAGTTTGTTAAAGTCTTCGCCTTTCTCGGTGTTGAGCAAATCTACAGTAAAACCAAACATGCGTACGCAACGGTCTACGAAAAGGCAGATTTCCTTCTTTGCTTCGAAGATGGAGAGCTCAGCCGTGCTCATCGGACCACCGCTGATAAACTTGAGCCCATGCTCCTCTTCGGCTTCGTTGTTGTCATTGCTGACGAGGAGGCATACCACCTTCTCCATAGGCTTGACAAACCAAATGAGGATAAGCACGTTGCAGAGATTGAAAGACGTATGAAAAGCTGCAAGCACCGCGTTGAGAATGATGGGATTCTCGACGTGGTTGGGATCACAGCCTACAAGCGAGCATACGAAGTTGACAAAATACCGATAGATACAAAGCACCCACACTACACCAAAGAGATTGAAGATGAGGTGGGCACGGGCGGCGCGTTGTGCCTGTGTAGATGCCGACATGGCCACGACATTGGAGGTAATCGTAGTTCCAATGTTTTCACCCATGACGAGGGCTATGCCAGCATAGACGTCAAGCACGCCAGTAGCGCAGAGAGTCATAGTGATGGCCATTATGGCAGCCGAAGACTGTACTGCACATGTGAGTAGCCCCCCTACGAGCAAATATAGGAGATAAGTGCCATAGTCTCCAGGACCGAGGTGGCTGGTGCTGTCAAAGAGGTTCTTGACGGCAGGAATCTCATCGAGGTGCATATCTATGGCGTTGGTCTTGAGTGTAGTCAAGCCCAGTAGCATCAGGGCAAGCCCCATGATAAACTCTCCGAGATTGGTATTCCTGTGGGAATAAATCAAAGCTACGGCGATGACTATGGCAGCAAAGACCATCAGCCGCATGTCAAAGCTGCCGCCCAGTACCATAATCCATGCTGTGGCCGTAGTGCCTATGTTTGCACCCATAATGACGGATATGGCCTGAGCCAGAGTGAGAAGCCCAGCGCTAACGAAACTCACCGTCATGACCGTAGTGGCGGTCGAGGACTGTATGCAGGTGGTGATAAACGCACCTGTGACAAGCCCAGTAAAGCGGTTAGTGGTAGCTTTGGCAAGAACATTGCGCAAGCTGCTGCCCGCCATCTTCTGAAGGCCTTCGCTCATCACCTTCATGCCGTACATCAGCAAGGCCACCGAGCCTATCAAGATAAATAATCCAAGCAACATAACGCGATTTTGACGCAAAGATAATAAAAATAATCTAAAAAAAGTAATGTCTCGCAAACAAATGAAAAAAAATAATTTTCAGCCGTCAATTTGGTTTGTGAGACACACAAACTGCTCGACCGACAGTTGCTCGGGACGTAGCGTACCCCACTCATGCCCCTCTGGCAGCAACCCCTTGAGCGAAACTCTCAGCATCTTGCGCCGCTGCTGGAAAGCCTGCTTGACGATACGCGTGAGGAGTGAGACATTGCACCCAGGATCCGTGACACCATTGCGACGCATGCAGACGACCGCACTCTGTACCTTAGGAGGAGGATTGAAGACCGTGGGAGGCACCGTAAAAAGATACTCCACATCGTACCACAACTGTATCAGCACCGTAATGATGCCAAAAGCCTTGCTACCAGGTTTGGCCGCAAGTCGCTCAGCCATCTCCTTCTGAATCATGCCAGTACAACAAGGGATATAGTCCCTGTATTCGAGCATTTTGAAGAAGATCTGCGACGAGATATTATAAGGATAATTGCCCGTCAGAACAAACCGCTCACCCCCAAACACACGGTCGAGATGCATCTTCAGAAAGTCATCCTCGATGATATTATCTTCAAACTCAGGATAAGTACGGCGCAAGTAGTCCACACTCTCATAGTCGAGCTCGACCACCTTGAGCCCGCGAGATTTACGCATCAGGAACTGAGTCATCACGCCCATGCCCGGCCCAACTTCGAGCACAGGAAGGTCAGGACACAAATCTACGGTGTCAGCTATACGCTGAGCAGTGTTAAGGTCTGTCAAAAAGTGCTGTCCAAGGAACTTTTTAGGTTTCACCTGCCTCATATTATAATTATATTTTGTATATTTGCGTCTACAAAGATAGACAAAATAACGTAAAAACAGGCGACAGCAAACTAAAAAGTGCGCCATGTCTGCCAAAAACGCAATTCTCCAAGACATTGAGAGTCATCAACAAAATAATCAAGACAGGACTCCCCCTACTCATAGCAGGAAGCATCATGTGGTGGATGTACCGCGGTATCGACTGGTCAGAAATCGTTCAGGCCGCATCATCGCCCCGTTGCATGATATGGATGCTGGTCAGTATGCCCTTTGGCATTATGGCACAAGTGTTCAGAGCCATGAGATGGCGTTTGGTGCTCCGCCCCTTAGGTCATGAAGTAAGGACAGGAGTGCTCGTCAACAGTATATTTTTGTCATACGGCAGTTCACTCGCCATACCACGCAGCGGAGAAGTCCTACGTTGCGGAGTAGTCCGTAAATACGAAGGAGTAGATTTCAGTACCCTTGCAGGCAGCGTAGTAGCAGAGAGAGTCATCGACATGGCGATGATAGCCCTGCTCACCGCAATCACAATACTCTCCCAAATACCAGTATGTCTGCGCTTTATGGACACCACAGGCATGTCAGTGACAGCCATGCTCGGCAGGTTTACGTCAACGGGCTACATCGTGACCCTCATCTGCGCTCTCCTCGTGACACTCTCCGCATTCAAGCTTGCAAGCAGGCTACGTATCTTCCGGCAAGTCAGCAATAGGCTTGCAAACTTCAAAGAAGGAATGCTCAGTGTACGAACGGTAAAAAGCCCTACCCTGTTCCTGACATACAGCATCGGTATATGGCTCAGTTACTATCTGCACTTCTATGTAGCATTTCAATGTTTTGATTTCACCGCCGACCTTGGCCCCACGTGCGCCCTGGTAGCCTTCGTAGCAGGTTGCTTTGCCGTACTGGTACCCACCCCCAACGGGGCAGGTCCCTGGCATTTCGCCGTCAAGACCGTACTGATGCTCTATGGCGTGGCAGGCCATCTGGGCGCAATCTTTGCCTTGGTAGTCCACACCTTACAGACCCTCCTCGTAGCTATCTTGGGTCTGTGGTCGCTCATAGGATTAGGGATGACAAAACAACTAAACAACAAATAACCAACAAAACATGCAAATCACAGAACTGAATCCAAAAGAAATCTGGCAGAACTTCTATCTGCTCACCCAAGTGCCACGTCCGAGCGGACACCTCGTCAAAGTACAAGAATTCCTGCTCAAGTGGGCAGCAGAGCGCGGTATCGAAGCCTACAAGGATGAAGGCGAAAACATCGTAATGCGCAAGCCAGCCACCCCAGGTCACGAAAACTCCAAGACAGCCGTGTTGCAAGCCCACATGGACATGGTACCACAGAAGCTCGACGAAGTAGAGCACAACTTTGAGACAGACCCCATCCAAACATGGATAGACGGAGAGTGGGTCAAGGCAAAAGGCACCACACTCGGCGCAGACGACGGTATGGGCGTAGCAGCCATCATGGCAGTAATGGAGGCCAAAGACATTGAACACGGCCCATTAGAGGCCCTCATCACAGCCGACGAAGAGACCTGCATGTATGGAGTCAACCACCTTGCCCCCGACACCCTCAAAGGCGACATACTCCTCAACATCGACAACGAGACCATGGGAGAGTTCGTCATCGGCAGCGCAGGCGGCATCAACATAACCGCCACCATGCAATACCAAGAAGTAGAGACCGACACCGAAGACGTAGCCCTGAAAGTACGCATCGAAGGTTTGCGCGGTGGTCATAGCGGACTTGAGATAAACGAAGGCCGCGCCAATGCCAACAAGCTCATGGCACGCCTCGTACGCCAAGCCATACAAGACGACGATGCCCGTCTGGCCATGTGGAAAGGCGGCAATATGCGCAACGCCATTCCACGCACAGCCGAAGTCATCCTTACCCTACCCAAAGAGAACGTCGACGACCTCAAAGAACTTGTACAATACTGTCAGGATACCTTCCGCGCAGAATACCGCGGCGTAGAGCAAGACATCACAATGACAGTCGAAGAGACCGCCCTACCCAGCAAAGAAGTCCCCCAAGAGATACAAGACAACCTCGTCAGCGCCATCATGTCATGCCACAACGGAGTCTTGCGTTTTATCCCCTCCATACCCACAGTAGTAGAAACCAGTTCAAACCTCGCCATCATCAACATCGGCGGAGGCAACGCTGAAGTACTCATACTGGCACGCAGTTCGTGCGACACCCAGCTCGAGTTCGTCCAAGAGATGATGCAATGCACCTTTGGCATGATAGGCATGAAAGTAGAGTTTGGCGGGCAATACGGCTCATGGCAGCCCAACTTCGACAGCCCCATCGTAGCCAAGATGGTCCAAGTCTACAAACAATGCTTCGATCAGGAAGCCAAAGTCGAAGTCTGCCACGCAGGACTCGAATGCAGCCTCATAGGAGCCGTCTACCCCAAGATGGATCTCGTCAGCTTCGGTCCCACCCTGCGTAGCCCCCACACGCCCGACGAACGTTGCAATATCCCAAGCGTAGAGAAGTTCTGGACATTCCTAAAAGCCCTGCTGAAAGAAATTTGAGGTTAGGTTGTTTGG
>CALZJL010000106.1 GCA_945787625.1 uncultured Prevotellaceae bacterium | reverse complement strand
TCGTCCCATGCGAGATAGCCTTTCTTGTGTATGGCTGAGAGGGTGATGCAGAGGAGGTGGTCATTGTTGCCGCACTCGTAGAGGGGGCTTACATCGCCGACCTTGGTCTTGCTGTTGAAGATCCAGCGCAGTGCATCGCGTGTGCTGGCGATGCCGGCTACGTTGTGTGCGCTTGAGGCGATGGAGGGGAGGGTGTTGACGGTATATCCGGCCTTCTGTGCCTCAGCTTCGATGTCGGCGGCGTTCTTGCCGGCGAGGAATGATGAGAAATCGTTGAAGGTCTTGTTGTATGTGTCTTTTGAGAAGTCTATGCTGCGCTTGATGACGGCGATGTCGTACTTCTTGATGACGTTGCGGGTGTTGAGCACGTTTACTACGAGTACTCCTTGGCCGTCGAGGATTACTTTCTTCAGACTGCCAGCAGGAGATGTCGTGAGTGCGGTGAGGAACTTCTTGTTGTTGTCGTCGATGGTGGAGCCGTCGTACTGGGCGGAGGTGAGCCACTGTTTCTGTGCTGGCTGTGAATACTTGGCGGCGATAGAGTCAAATGGGGCACCTGCGTTGACTGCATTGATGATGCTGTCGGCCGTTGCCTCAGCTGCTGCCATGTCTGCGCCAGGACAGCCGATGGTGCGATACTCTACGCTGTCGGGGGTGTATACGATGGCGTTGAGGCGGACGAGGTTCATCGTGTTGTCACCAGGGGTGTAGTATGGACCGGTGATGTCTCCTTCTGACATCTCCTCGGCCTTGCTTGCGACATCGCGGGGAAGTGCCTTGGCGCTCACGGGCATGGCGCAGTATGAAACGAGTGACTGCGATTCGCGTACGATTTTGGCTGACTCTACTCCTGACTTGAGCTGGGCGGCGTAGTCGTCCATTTCGGCGTTGAGAGCCTTCTCGTCTTCCTTGCTGGCCTTGACGGCGATGTCGATATACTTGATCTCGCGCATCTCCTGGTCTGATACGAAGACTTCCTTCATCTCGTCATACTTGGCCTTGAGCTCGTTGTCGCTGACTTCGATTTCGCTGTCCTTGATGCTTGAGAATGGTACTGCTGCCACGAGGGCTTCGGCTTTGGTCTGTCGCTCGTTGAAGCTCTTCTCGGCCAGGACTTTGTTTGACATGATGCAATTGGCCAGAAGTGATTGGTATTTCTGTACGAGTGTCTGCTGGCGTACGGTCTTCTCTACAAATTTCCACCAGTTGTAGATGGTCTGGTACTGCTCCAGTATTTGTGCGTCGGCCTCATTCTTGGCTTTGTCGTACTCTGCGAGGAAGCCTTTCAGCGCGTTGGCGTCAAACTGTCCCTTCTGATTGACGAAGGGTGTCTGCTGGAGCATGGGGCTCGCTCCTGTGCTGATGATGTTCTGCAACTCTGCGTCGGTCACGGTGAGACCAAGCTTGTCGGCCTCCTCGGCGATGAGCTGGTTCTGTACGTAGTTGTTCCACACCTGATCGCGCAGGTTCTGCATCTGGTCGTCGGTGAGGTTGCTCAGACCTTGTGTAGCCTTGACTACATCGGTGTACTCGTCTACGAGCTTGTTAAAATCAGTTACGCTGATATCGTTGCCGTTTACGATACCTGCTGTGTTGCGATCTGCGTTGGTGAAGATCTCAACTACTTTTGCCCAGTCCGTTGCGATGAAGCCCAACAGACCTAAAAACAGGGCTCCGACTACAAACGGTCCGGCATTTCTTACTTTTTGTAAAGCTGCCATAATTTGCTTTTTTGTTATTTGTTTTTATATTGTTTATCCTACAGAAATGTCTGCCGCATACGCTGATTAATGCGTAAACGCGCACAAAGATAGCAAAAAAAACTCACAATTCAAACTTAGCTACCCAAAAATTCTCTCTACTTTCTCGTGAGTAGCACTTCCTCGATTTTTGTCGGCGTCTTGCGTATCACTTTGACGTTCCATTTGTCCAGCTCTACGACTTCATTGAGCTTCGGGAAACTTTGGTACTCGTGTAGTATCCAACCGCCTACGGTCTGGTAGTCATCGCTCTCGGGTAGGTCTATGTCGAGTTTCTCATTGGCTGTTTCAATCTCAAGTCGCGCGGAGAGATGGTATTCTCCGCCTGGTAGCTTCTTGGCTATGTAGTTTGTGGTGTCGTGTTCGTCTTGAATGTCGCCAAAGATTTCTTCTACAAGGTCTTCTACGGTGACGATACCTGAGGTTCCGCCAAACTCATCTACTACGACGGCTATCGATTTCTTCTGCGTCATGAATACTGAGAGCATCTTTTGGGCTGTCATGGTCTCGGGTACTATTGGTACCTCGCGAATACACTTGGTCCAGTCGTCTTTGGGCGTGAGCCGAAACAATTCGCTCGAATGTAGAAAACCGATGATGTTGTCGATGTCCTCTTTGTAGACGATGAGCTTCGTGATGCCGCTGTCTACAAATGATGTCCTGATTTCGCCCAATGTGGCGTCCGTTCCTACGGCTACAATCTCTGTGCGGGGCACGATGCAGTCTCTCACCTTGATGCTGCTGAAGTCCAGCGCGTTCTGAAACATCTTGACTTCCTCCTCGATCTGGTCTTCGTCTTCGATGCCGTCAATATTGCTTTGTATGAGATTGTCCAGATCGACTTTGCTGAATGCCTTAGAGTGGCTTTCCTTTCTGACCTTCACGCCCAGAAGTGTCAGTCCTATGCGCGACAATCCGCTCGTGAACTTGCTCACGGGCCATAGTACGACGTAAAACAGCAATGCCGGCAGGGCAAACATGCGCATCATGCGGTTGGGGTTGATGCGAAACAGGGTCTTGGGTAGAAACTCACCCGTGAATAGCACTATGCCCGTGGAGACAAGCGTCTGTAGCAGTAGCCCGTCGATAAACTTGGCCATGAGCATACCGTAGATGACCAGCGCGATGTTGTTGCCGATCAGCAGGGTGGAGATGAAGTTGTTGGGGTGGTGGTAGAAGATGTCTATGATGCGCGATGTGAGGCTGCGCTCTTCGCGTTCTACCTCAAAGAGCATCTTGTTGCTCGATACGAAGGCTATCTCCAGGCCTGAGAAGAAGCCCGAGAGTGCCAGCGAAACGGCAATGCCGATTATGGTAGGAGTGTCAGGAGTCGTCATTTTGTCTTTACGAATTGTCGTTTGTCAGGGGCGGGTGCCATCGGAGAGAATACTGGCTCTGCCGAGGCAGAGTCGGGGGGCGTCCCGTTAGTTGGTGTCTCTGGCGTGGCTTCGTCTGTGTCCGACACGGGGAAGTCGCCGACGGAGTTTGCTACTGAGTAGCGGGTCATCTGTTCATTGCTGCGAAACTCTGTACCTCGGAGGGTGCGCTCGGGGGAGATTATCGTCATGTCGGTGTGGTTCCACATCTCGTGCTTGTTGAGATCCCACCATAGTTGCTCGGTAAGGAAGACTGTGCCTTCGACGTTTCTCACCTTGACACGCCCTCTCAACTCCCACAACCGTTGCTCGTGGAGGAAGGCTGTATCGGCCTGTACGTGAAGGTCGACATGAAACTTGTCGTCCAGTCTTGTCATGAGCAGACCTTTGTAGAACTTCCATGTGGCCTGACTGTTGTCGGGCATATAGATGTCCCACTCCTCTGCCACCAAATGATAGCGTATCACTCCAGAGTCAGAAATGAGCGTACTCACGCCCACCGAATGCATAAAAGGGAGAGAGTCTTGCGAGCTGACGGCCTCAGCCGTATGTTCCACCGCCTCGCTACACGAGAGAGTCGATGTCAAGGCGATAAAGAGTGAAAATATATATAGCGGCACGCGCCGCGAGTAATAGTCCATAACTGCCGTTTGCTACTGAATCTTGAATTTCATGAACCAACGCTCATTGAAGTTGAGTCCGATATTGATCATAAAAAAATTCTCCTTGACAAGCCCGTTGTTGCCCGTAGGTCGACCCACGTATTGCAGACCCACATTTACGACCGAGCGACTGTTTATGCGGTTTATGATAGGCACTCCTACACCAATGCTCGCCGTAAACTCGGCTGGGCAGTTGATGCCATTGACCCTTATGGAAGAGGAGGTGTATGAGAAACCGGCGCGATAGCGCATACGCTTGAAAAACTTGTGAAGTTCGCGAGGGTCTGGGATATATTCCGTACCGAGCCGCACGCCGTAAGAGTCGCGATAGGTCTCGGACGATGCTGCATACTTGTTGCCTTCCGTAACCGTGGGGAACAGACACGAGCCCCAACCTTGGTATGCAAAGTCTGCTGAGACAATCAGATTGTTCTTGTGATGCCATGCCACACCGCCTTTAGCCGTCCAGGGAATGTCTATACCGCTCACTACGGAGTCACTCGGAGCGACGAGCGACGTAGACGAACTGCCGTCCATACCGCGATACAGGTATGCTGTGCCACCCACGTTGTGCCCTACCGAGCAAGTCGCTCCCACAGAGAGAAAATCCGTAGGGCTGATGCGAAAGGCGTATTGGGCACCAAATCCTACCATATACGAAGTAATCGAGGAGCCGTGTAGCAGGTAGAGACTGTTGAACGACGAACTCACACTTGAATTGCTTGCCGTATACTGCTTCACTTCGTGAGCATAACTGCCCCAAAGTATGCTTACTTCGGCACCGACACTCAAACGTGAGAACGGACGCCAGCCGATGCCGGCAAAGGCGCGGTTCAGACCTCCCGAACCATTGTACTGGGTATAACTCTCAATCAGAGCTGACGAAATCTCATCGCGAAACTTCTCGTCATCATTCTTGACGAAATTGTATCCCACCACGGTGTATGGACGGAATCCAATAGTCATACCCAGCCCCTTGCGGAGTCGGAATCCAGCGGTGACATAGTCGAGGCTCACATTGCGCACATTCTTGCCCGACCCACTCTGCGACACTCGTCCGAATCCTGCTGTCATACCGGCGTCGAGTATGAAACTCAGAGAGTCAATATAAGCGTACGAAGCTGGATTGAGCGTGCTGAGTCGTGAGTTGGAGGGCAAAGCTACGCCCACACCACCCATGGAGCGATTCCATGTCTGAGACTCATCGCTTAACAAACCAAGTCCGAATCTTGAATAAGACGAGTTGCAACCAGCGTGCTGAGCTCGTATATATAAGGTAGAAAGCACCACAACGGCAAAAGCCAAAAGACACCTTCTCAAGACACAATTTGAGGTTTCCAATTCGCAAAAAC
>CALZJL010000105.1 GCA_945787625.1 uncultured Prevotellaceae bacterium | reverse complement strand
CAACGCCATCACGTCAGACATCATCATCACAGACATCAAGATGGAGTCCGCCGACGGCACTCCCCTATTCCCCAACGTGTTACGCTTCGCCGACGGCACCATCTCCGAACAAGCCGACAAGTCAGGCTACTACGACAGGCTCACGACCGACATAGACGACGTGACGATACCGCGCACTCAAAGGGGAGTCTTCTACAATATGTGTTTCCCCCTCGACGGCGATTTCGGACACGTGCCCCTGAAGTTCACCATCGACACCAACTACCTCACCTACCAGCTGCAGCTCGATACAGACGTGATCACCAACCACAAGTTTGAGGCAGGAAATCTCTACACCTTCAATTTCACGCTGGAAGAAAAAGAAATACGTCTCAACACGATAGATATAGCACGCTGCACCACCTACAATACCGACAATGCCGAATCGCTCAACATCATCGTGTCGCCCGAGTCGATATGGCATCAGACAGGCAGTACCTCTGCCCAGATGGTCTTCGTGAGTCTCGACATGACCACCACTATCGACGGCAAGGACTACGACGTGCTGTGGGCCACATGCAATCTCGGGGCCGTGGAGTCAATCGAGACAGGCAGTCACTACGCATGGGGCGAAGTGTCAGAGAAAGACGCATCGCAATATTCCCCCAAAGGATACAATGGTACCGCTTCCGCCGATATCAGAGGCACTGTACACGATGCCGTACGTACATCGTTGGGCAACGGCTACTGGCTGTGGAGCATGCCCACGAAAGATATGTGGATGGATATCATCAACAACTGCACCTGGACATGGAAGACCGTGAAAAAAGTCACAAGCGGAGACGCATCGGAAGAAAACCTCGACTTCGATGCCTCGGTGTGGGAGGTAAGGAAAACAGGTGAAGACAACAAACCTGTCGGAATCATCTATTTCCCCATCACAGGATATTCCGGTCTTGACGAGACAGACCATACATACAAGAAAATCAACAAGGCCGTGTGCTGCTACTGGACATCAACGCCATGCAGCGCCGTGGCAGGAGCCGAAGAAGAGTCATCAGCCTTCGTGACGACATACAACGTGGAGCCCGGCAGCGGAGACGGACACATGTCCGACCATAAACAGGCCATGCAGCCCTGCAAGCGATACAACGGATATGCCATAAGGCCAGTGTTATTGAAAGAAAGGAAATAAGCCATGAACAAGACAATACTGCTACCAATTCTGATGTGTCTCGTCGCCTGCAGCGCAGAAACCATGCTGGAAGACAGCAAGCCAGAACTGGCGATAGTTGTCAGCGTCGCATCATATGGCCAGGATATCAACGGAGTATCCACAAGGGCCTCAATCAACAATGGGGTGAGCACTTCGTTTGCCGTAGGCGATGACCTCGGGCTCTTCGTCGTCGACAAGGACGGAGCGCTGATAGCCGACAACATCAGATATGTTATACAGAAGACAGGACTGGCCTATCGCGTGGATGCCAGTGGCAATGTGACTGCATCCGATGTATATTACGATGACGACTGCAAATATTTTGCCTACGCGCCATATAGCAGCATATATGACGGTTGCAAGTCAGCCGACGACATAACCCGCAAGTACAAGGAAGTGTATGCCACCCTGTACTCCGACCAGTCGACACAAGAGAAATACAATGCCGCCGACCTCTTGGTATGCAAAAATCCGCAGCACGAAGGAGCCTCTCTCAGACTGACGTTTACCCACGCCATGAGCCAGCTTAAGATTTTCTACAATGGCGGAGCATCAGAACTGGACGTCGAGCATCCCGTCAAGCTCCAGCAGATGTACAAGTCTAAAGGCGCGGAAGTGTACAGTTATATCCTCATACCCAAAGACAATGTCGAAGTATACGGTACCGCCCTGTCAAAACATACGGCAGAGGGCGATGACAACGAAATCATAGGCTATTCCTACTGGCAGACCAATATCGACCTGAAGGAAAACGGCTCTCTCTATGTCAGCATCTCCGCCCAGCCCACAGAGTCCTACAAGACAGCAGGCGTCGACATGGGCTTCCCCTCAGGATGTATATGGGCTAACCACAACCTTGGCACCGAGTCAGCGTCAGAACAGGCCCAAAGAGGGGGCAAGTGGTATGATGCCGACGGCAATGAAAAGACAGAACTCATGGCCAGCGAACTGCATGCCTGCTTTGACCGTGGCGACTACTACTCATGGGGCGAACTGACGACCAAGTACGGCAAGCCTTCAGTACTCTTCAATGCAGAGACTGGCAGGATAATCGCCACTGGCGATTCCATAGTGACAAGCGGCAGCACACAGTCTGTCACTCCGCTCAAATCAGGCTCGGACAAAGGCTATTACCCTGAGACATACGTAGACCGCACGTACTCCTATGCCAACATCGACGGCAACATTGCGGGCACAGAATACGACGTAGTCCGCAACAAGCTTTGGAAAGGAGAGTGGCGCATACCCAACGAGAACGAGGTAGACGAGCTGATGAGAAACTGCGACATAGAGGTCTATGACATATATTATGAAGACAACGTGCGTTATGCTCCCTGGATTGCCGAGAAAGACGCAGAGCACAATTACGTCAATCTGCACCCCGACAATTCCGAATATTTCGGGACTGACAAGGTACGCCCCTATCGCTATATAGTCCCCATATTCAAGTTTACCAGCAAGATAAATGGTGAGGTGCTCTACTTCCCAGGCGGTACGTGGAGCGACTGGAGCATAGATATGCTTGCGACAAAATCCCGTTCGTACCACGGTCTGGTGTCGACCAGCAAATACAACTCTGACTATGGCGGAATGTATTATTTTGCATCCTCAGCCTCTCACGATCATCGCGACTGCTCAAGCTATATGGAGCTCGAGACCAAACTGACCATAGATGACACCACTGGCAAGATAACCAAGGTGACACCCCAAAAAAAGACCTCCAGCTATAAAGACCACAACGGCAATACCATAGTGCTGACGGGGCTCACCCAAAACGGACACCGCTACACAGGCATGCTCATACGCCCCGTCTATGGCGGACGAAACTGGAACACCAACCCAGAGACGCGCAGTACCATACGAATAAATGTAGAACAACGATGAAGCATCTGGCATATATCATAATTCCACTCATGCTCATGGCCTGTGACGACGAGGCCACTATCTCGCCCGAACAAGGCAGCGGCTATGTCATGAAGTTTGAGGCAACAGTCATAGATAGCCCGCAGACACGAGGCCAGGGGATTGATGTCACGGACAACAGCGTGACACGCGACTTCAAGGCAGGCGACTCATTCGGATTGTTCATCATAGATGCCGACGGCCATTTCGTAAGCAACATCGACGGCAAAAGCGCAAGAAACATCAGACTCACCACCCCCGACGGCAAGGCATGGAACCTCGCCTCCGACATCACCGAGGTAGTTCACAAGCTCGGCTACCGCTATGTGGCCTACTATCCCTATTCCGCCGACTTCGACGCCTGCACGAACACCGCCGACATACAGAGCCGTCTGACCGCACCAGCCGACGATCAGAGCACACAGGCTGCTGTCGACTGGATGTACACCGAAATCACATCGCCCCAGACCAATGCCGTGACAACCCTGGCATTCCGTCACCGCTATGCCAAGATTGAGATACACCACTCTTTTACTCAGAGCCACATCGGCGACTGGACCTCGGCATACAAGTATACAAAGACCATCGACGACAACGGCGTAGAGCACTACCGCTATATCCTCGATGCAACGACACCGTCAGCCATGTCAGTCAATGGTAGGTATACCATAGGCGATAGTCTCACGGGTATCAAAGAGTTTGCCTACCACTGTGACGACGTCGTAATCGAGAACGGCAGGCATTCCATCGTCTACACCTACCGTATGGACGAGCGTTGTGCCGTAGACCTCGGATTCCCGTCGGGAGTCATGTGGAGCCCTGTCAATCTCGGCACCGAGACCGACACCTACATGGACGAAGCTGCCATCGCAGTTGCAAAAGGCCAGCTCGGCAAGCGTCTTGCCTGGGGCGAGCTCTATGAGAAAGACACATACAGCTATGACTCATACATCAATGATCCGTATCGCGACGAAAATAAGTCTCTGTTGCCTGTCAATATAGCAGGAACAGTGTATGACCCAGTCGCCCAATATTGGGGCGGACATTGGACATTGCCCAGTGCCGACGACTTCAAGGAGTTTATAGACAACACAGATATTGTCAGCATTGAGACCATCCATAGCGACGAACTGGCCAAAGACGTCAGCAAACTGACCTTTAGGAGTAAAATCAACGGCAAGGAGATAACCATGCTGACCAACGGCTTTGCCAACAATTCAACCATTTCGGACCTCCAGCGTCTTTACTACATGTCAGCCAATCTCGGCAGCTATGCCTATTGCACAATACTGCACTACAACACATCATCTATGAGTACCATCTCCCTAAATCGGTATCAGGGTACCAATATCCGTCCCGTGCTGAAGGAACGCTACAACTTTACTCCTGCCGACCGAAAGGATATCGTCATAAGGCACATCAATGACCTGGCTGTGGATTTGGGTATCAGAAAGACAGTGACAGAGACCGTAGGCGGTGTGTCGCAGCAAGTGACCTACAAGTTGCTTTGGAGCCCCTTCAACTACGGAGCAGAGACGAAGGTAGACGTCTTGACATACAACCGCGCCCCGATAGATGAAAACGCATATCTCGACAAGTGCAACACAAGCCCTGGTATACGTCTGGCATGGGGCTATCTCGAGGAAAAGGAGACATTCTCCATAAATGACTACTTCGCCAGCGACGTCTACAAGAAGGACATCTACAAAAAATACAACACTGACGCCGACAAGGACCTCCGCGACCTCCAGCCCGAAGACGACATCGTGCAAGTCAACTGGCCCGAAGGCTGGTGCATACCCACCGCCAAAGACCTTCAGCTACTCAAAGAGAACACTACCATAGACAAGCAGACCGTGACCGTGGGCAGCACGAAGTGTATCAGACTCATTGGCAAGGGCGAATATGCGAACAGCAGTATACTAATCCCCCTCACAGGCTACAAGGACGACAACACGGTCAGCCCAACGAGTAGTGCATACTTGCAAAGCAGCACGATAGGCACAACAAAAGGGTCTGACTACAACACCATCTTCGCTCTCCAGCTCAATTCCACCAGCCGATCCCTCCTCAGCA
>CALZJL010000104.1 GCA_945787625.1 uncultured Prevotellaceae bacterium | reverse complement strand
CGTATGGGACTTGTGCTCGTCAATGATGCTGACGGACGACCATACGAGGCTATGGAGCAAATGGACGTGCTCGTACGATACTGGCCCGACGACCCTGAGGTGCTGATAATGCGTGGTGGTCTGTATCAAAAACGCAGAGAATATGAGAAAGCTCTGAAGGATATGAATCGCGCCATTGAGTTGCGTGACGATGTCGCTGACTTTTATATCTCAAGAGCTTTGCTATATAAAGATTTCAAGCAGACTTCTCGCGCCCATGCCGATATTCGCAAGGCTGTCGAACTTGGAGCAGATCGTCAGGAGTGCGCCAACTTGATGATCGAAGACAAAGTAAAAAAGAAGAAAAAGAAGGACTAGAACTCGAAGATTCACAGCAGACACAGATTCTCCCACGCCAAGATTGATATATATCAATAAATGTAATTAAAACACGCAAAAATCTTGCCGTAACACTTGCAGATTCCAAAAATGGCAGTACCTTTGCAACGTGTTTTTCATGGTATTAGATTTTAAGGTTAATGGGAGAATGGTTGTCGTGAGACAACCTTCTTTTTTTTCTAAAAAACAGCAACCTTAAAACCTAAAAACCTAAAAACCTCATAACCTTATAACCTTAAAAAAATGAAATTCGTTAGCTGGAATGTAAATGGACTCCGCGCCGTCATGGGCAAGAACTTCATGGAAGTATTCGACAGCATGAATGCAGATTTCTTTTGTCTTCAGGAGACCAAACTGCAAGAAGGTCAAATCAGCCTCGACCTGCCAGGTTATCATCAATATTGGAGTTACGCGCAGAAAAAGGGCTACAGTGGCACGGCCGTTTTCACACGACACGAACCCCTGTCTGTGGCCTATGGGCTCGGTCAGGAGGAGCATGACCGGGAGGGACGCCTCATCACCCTTGAGATGGACGGTTTCTACCTCGTATGCTGCTATACTCCCAACAGCCAGAACGCCGAGCAGAAGGGAGAGTTGCCACGTCGGCTGCCCTACCGTATGGAGTGGGAAGATGCCTTGCGTGCATATCTCATACGACTGGACTCTCTCAAGCCTGTAATCTACTGTGGCGACCTCAATGTTGCTCATCAGGAGATAGACCTCAAGAATCCGAAGACCAACCACCTCAATGCTGGATTTACCGATCAAGAACGTGAACAAATGACGACCTTGCTCGACAGCGGCTTCATCGACACTTTCCGTCATCTGCACCCCGATGCCAAGGACCAATACAGCTGGTGGAGTTACCGAATGGGGGCACGCGCTAAAAACGTAGGGTGGCGCATAGACTACTTCATCGTCAGCCAGAGACTTATCGACCAGGTGGAGACGGCTGCCATACATCAGGAGATCATGGGTAGCGACCACTGCCCCGTAGAGTTGCAACTTAAACGACAATAATGGACAACAACAATCCCCAACACCTACATATCAGCGATTTCAACTATCCCCTGACTGACGAAAGGATAGCCAAATACCCTCTCGCACAGCGTGATCTTAGCAAATTGCTCATCTACCGCCATGGAGAAATCAGTCAGGACACTTTCGTCAATCTGCCCGATTATCTCCCGAGCGGAGCCCTTATGGTATTCAACAACACAAAGGTCATACGCGCACGTCTGCACTTCCGCAAATCACCGAGCCACGATGGCACACAGGGTGCTCTGATCGAGATTTTTCTCCTCGAGCCAGCCTTTCCTCAAGAATATCAGGAAAACTTCACGCAACGCGAGAAGTGTACATGGCACTGCCTCGTTGGCAACAGCAAGAAATGGAAATCAGGTTCGCTCTTTCACGACATAGAAATCAACGGACGTACCATACATTTCTCTGCCACGCGAATCGGGATACACGGCACCAGTCAGGAGGTAATGTTTGAATGGGATGGTGAGGTCTCTTTCTCGGAAGTCCTCGAAGCCATGGGCGAATTACCCATTCCGCCCTATCTCAACCGAAAGACGGAAGATAGCGACCTACGCACCTATCAGACCGTATATTCGAAAATAAAAGGTAGCGTGGCAGCTCCCACGGCAGGACTGCACTTCACGCCTCGTGTACTGCAAGACATTGATGCTCACGGCATAGAGCGTCAGGAAGTGACGCTACACGTAGGGGCTGGCACCTTCAAGCCTGTCAAGGCCGAAGAGATAGGAGGTCACGAGATGCACACCGAACATATCGCCGTCCACCGCTCGACAATTGAGAGTCTACTACGCCACGATGCCAAGGCAATAGCCGTAGGCACCACGAGTGTACGCACTCTTGAGAGTCTCTACTACATGGGGGTACTCTCGTCTGGCACGTCATCAAAAGCTGGCACAGGTCATGGTGACGGACTACATGTGCCCCAATGGTTCGCATACGAGTATGACAGTCTTGCAAGGCGTATGAGTGCCAAAGAAGCTCTTGAAGCCCTACTCTGCTACATGGATGCCAACTCCCTCGAAGTACTGCATTCCAGCACACAGATAATCATCGCGCCGGGCTACGAATACAAGATTGTCAACATGATGCTCACCAACTTCCATCAGCCGCAAAGCACCTTGCTGCTCCTCGTCAGCGCATTCGTCAAGGGAGATTGGAGAAGTATCTACGACTACGCACTGAACCACGATTTCAGATTTCTCTCATACGGAGACAGTTCTCTGCTAATACCATAAACAAATCATATATCACACATGAAAAAGAACCTCGAAACTATCTGTATCCACGGGGGATGGAAAGCTGGAAAAGGAGAACCACAACAGCTTCCCATCTACCAAAGTACTACTTTCCGCTACGAGACCAGCGACGAAATGGCACGTCTTTTCGACCTCAAGGACAACGGCTACTTCTATACCCGTCTGGCTAACCCCACCAACGATGCTGTAGCCAAAAAGATAGCTGCCCTCGAAGGGGGTGTAGGCTGCGTGCTCACCTCCTCAGGTCAGGCTGCCAGTTTCTACGCCATCTTCAACCTCTGCGAGGCTGGCGGACACATCATTACGTCAAACAATATCTACGGAGGCACTTTCAACCTCTTTGGTGTCACGCTCAAGAAGCTCGGCATCGAATGCACTTTCGTTGACCCCGAATGGGACGATGCACGAATCGAAGCCTGTTTCCGCCCCAACACCAAATGTTTCTTCGGAGAGACCATCTCCAACCCTGGAGGCAAGATATTCGACATCGAACGCTTTGCCAATATGGCACACCGCCACGGAGTGCCCCTCATCGTAGACAACACTTTCGCAACTCCCATAAACTGCCGTCCGTTTGAGTGGGGCGCAGACATAGTCACTCATTCTACTACCAAATACATGGACGGACACGCGACTCAGGTAGGAGGTGCCATCGTAGATAGCGGCAATTTCGACTGGGTCAAGTGTCAGAACACGAAATTCCCCGTCGAGCAGCTACCACGTCTGGCAGGTGCTCCGGATAATACATTCCCTGGTCTGACCACTCCTGACGATTCGTATCACGGGCTGACATACACGGAGTCTTTCGGCAAAATGGCATATACGACCAAACTTGTCGTACAGCTCATGCGCGACCTCGGCTCTATCCCTGCGCCACAAAACTCCTTCCTGCTCAATATCGGTCTTGAGACTCTCGCCCTACGCGTAAAACAGCATTGCAGCAACGCTCTGAAGGTGGCTCAGTGGCTCGAAGACAATCCCAAGGTTGGTTGGGTCAATTACGCAGGGCTCAAGAGCAATCCACAATATGCTCTTGCACAGAAATATCTGCCCAATGGAGTGTGCGGAGTGATAGCCTTCGGGCTCAAGGGAAGTCGCGAGCAAGCCATACGCTTCATGGACTCACTGGACTTCATCTCTATAGTCACACACGTAGCAGACGCACGCACGTGTGTGCTTCACCCTGCAAGCCATACGCACCGCCAGCTCAGCGACGAGCAACTACGCGCAGCCGGCATCTCGCCAGACCTCGTACGTCTCTCCGTCGGCATAGAGAATGTCGATGACATTATCGCCGACCTCGCACAGGCAATGGAGAAAATGTAGCCCCCTATTCTGGCAGAAGCTACACACAGATACCCTCGGAAGCAAACAAAAGAAGACTTCTGAGGGTATCTCTTTTACCTACGAGGATTGTGGCCTCAGTTCAGAGCGAATTGCAACAGGCGCAACTCCTCCTCACTATAGACATCGCCCCACTCGGCACGTGCAGTCTTCATCTCGATAGGCTGTCCATCGAAAGACTCCTTGAATTCCTCCATTTCATCGTCCGTCACAATCTCATGGAGGAAGTATCGTATGTCCAGATTCATGCCATGTGCTCTCAATGTAAAAAGGTTGTCAATGACTTCGTCCATCTCCACATTCTGATCCTGTGCAAAGTCGTCGAGTGCCACCTTGTGGTCGACAGCCTGAATCAACCGGACTTGAAGCCTCGTCCTTTCACTCTTGATTTGCGTCTCCGCTGGCTCTATGTGTTCTATCTGCGACGCACTTCTTACTGCTGCTGCCAGTTCCGAGTCCTCCACCCCATTATAATCCTGGGCGTCATCATCATCTCCGAAATTCACGGCGAAAGGTTTCTTTAGGAACTTTTTTCCCTGAGGAGTGTAGGAAAGGGTCTGCAACTTCTGGTTTTTCACCTTTATAAGGTCATGCTCTATCGCCGCATCAATGATACCGTTCCAGTCCTCCTCTTCCAAGCCCTCACAAATGCCGAAACTCTGCAACTGGTCAAGCTCCAGCTCACACAATTCGTCAGACTCCTGCCCTAAAAGGATTCCTGTCAACTGCTCACGTGTCAGTCCACATCCCGCCTCCTGAATTGCTGATATTGCCTTGACAATACGATCCTGTATGTTCATCTAAGATAAAGTATTCTTTTTTTGGGGGAGCAAACCACCCCTATATTTGTTTTTACCAGGTGCAAAGGTAATAATAAAAACGAAAAACGCACAACATATCACACATTTTTTTCAGTAGTCAAGCATACTTTTCAAAAACGACTGCGCCCCCTGCCATACCAATATAGGGTAGGTCAGGAGGCGCATACAAATACAATTATGATTTTTCTGTCTTACAATACGCTAAAAATCATCAAAATCCAATTGAGCCTTACGAGTATTCAGAGTGTCCAGATAGTCTTCACGAGTACCAACGACAATCTTGTCAAACTCACGCAGACCAGTACCTGCAGGTATCAGATGGCCACAGATTACATTCTCCTTCATTCCATCCAGAGT
>CALZJL010000103.1 GCA_945787625.1 uncultured Prevotellaceae bacterium | reverse complement strand
CAACCAAACAACAAAACAACAAAACAACAAAAACAACCATGCCCCTCAACCTATTTGACGAATGCAAGATAGGCCCAGTGACGCTACGGAACCGCACCATACGCTCCGCAGCATTCGAGTCAATGGGCAAAGACTTCAGCCCCACACCCGAACTCAAAGACTATCACGTCAGCGTAGCCCGAGGCGGAATAGGCATGACCACCCTCGCCTATGCAGCCATCAATCGTAGTGCCATATCATTCAACAGCCAGCTATGGCTCAGAGACGAAATCGTCCCCTCGCTCCACGACATCACCGATGCCATACATGCCGAAGGAGCCAAAGCCAGCATACAGTTAGGACATTGCGGCAACATGACCCACTGGTTTACCGCAGGCTGTTTCCCCGTCGGAGCTTCCACAGGATTCAATCTCTATTCCCCCACCTTCGTCCGCGGTCTGCGCAAGAAAGAGCTCCCCATCATAGCCAAAGACTTCGCTAAAGCCGTAGAGCTATGCTACCAAAGCGGCTTTGACGCCGTCGAAGTACACGCAGGTCACGGCTACCTCATATCCCAATTCCTCAGCCCCTACACCAACCATCGCCACGACGAATACGGAGGCACACTCTCCAACCGAATGCGCTTCATGAGCATGTGTCTCGACGAAGTCAAGGAAGTCTGCCTCAAGCGAGGCATGGCCATGCTCGTCAAGCACAACATGGAAGACGGATTCAAAGGAGGCATAGAAATACCCGAATCCATCGAGATAGCCAAAGAGATAGAACGCCACGGAGCAGACAGCATCGTCCTCACCTCAGGCTTCGTCAGCAAAGCCCCCATGGCCGTCATGCGCGGACGCATACCCACCAAGACCATGGCACACTACATGCCCCTTCGCTCCCTGCCCCAGAAGATTGTAGTCTCACTCTTCGGCAACTGGATGATCAAGCAATACGATTTCGAAGAATGCTTCTTCCTCGAAAACGCCAAAAAGTTCAGAGCCGAGCTCAAGATGCCCCTCACCTACGTAGGCGGACTCGTCTCACGCCAAGGCATCGAGCGCGTCCTCGCCGCAGGCTTCGAGACCGTACAAATGGCCAGAGCCCTCGTCAACGACCCCGACTTCGTCAACAAGCTCAAGGCCGGCGACATCACCACGCGCAGCGGCTGCGACCACCGCGATTACTGCATAGCCCGGATGTACTCCGACAAGATGGTATGCTGCCACAACTGCAACGATATCCCAGAGCACCTATGGAAAGAACTCAGAAAGATAAAGTAATCATCATCACCGGAGCCACAGGCTCGATGGGCATCGAAGCCACACACGAGATGGCACGCCGAGGCTACACCGTCATCATGGCATGTCGCAACCCCCACAAGGCCGAGACCGTGCGCGCCCAAGTGCTCCAATCCCAGCCCACAGCCGAGATCGAAGTCCACCCCCTCGATCTCTCCTCGCTCGCCTCAGTACGCCAGTTTGCCGCCAACCTCCACGACCGGCACATCGACGCCCTCTTCTGCAACGCAGGTATCCTGGCGCACAGCCACACCCTCAGCCCCGACGGCTACGAGACAGACTTCGCCACCAACTACCTCGGTAACGCACTGCTCTGCGAGCTCATCGTCCCCCACATGCCCCAAGGCAGCCACATCGTCAACATGGTATCACTCACCACCAAGTACGCTCACATCAGCCCTGATTGGCCCCACTGGAAGCCAAGCCAGTTCAGCCGCCTCGGCACCTACGGCAGCTCCAAGCTCGCCCTCCTCTACTACACCATCTCGCTCGCCCGACGCAATCCCCACCTATACATCAACGTCTCCGACCCAGGCATAGTAGACAGCAGCATGATCACCATGGGCAGATGGTACGACCCCCTCGCCGACCTCTTCTTCCGCCCATTCATCAAGACCCCCAGACAAGGCGTACAGCCAGCACTCCGCGCCCTACAAAGCACCGACACACTATGCTACTACGTAGGCAAGACAAACGCCCCCATCTCCAGCCGCTTCCAAAGCAGCCCGATGGTAGACACACTATGGAGCCAGCTACGCCAGATCATCAGCATATAACCAGCACATACCCCACCCCCACGACCGCAAATCAGCCCCATAACGCACATATTCAAAGCAAAAGCCGCAGATATACGCCACGATTCTTGTATTTTACAAAAAATTTTGATATTTTTGTGCGCTAAAAGTGCATATATGCGTAAGATACTCACAGCATTTTTTATATCCTTAACCCTTTTGGGGCAAGCCCTTGCCTCAGAAGCAAGAGCCGATGTGCGTCACCGCAAGAAGCACATCAAGCCCGACAGCGTAGCCCAGCTCGCCGTACGCGACATGGGCAGAGCCGTACGCAGCGCCATGAGTACGTCGCATCGCCCAGTCCAGATGCAAGTCGTAGGCAGAGTCCTCAAGGTACACAGCCCCGAGAGCCAGATGCTCCCAATCTACACCTCCGACGGCACCTTCTACATCGTCATGCGGCTCAACAAGGGCACAAACTGGCTCAGCGGACTGCCCCGAGGCAAGTATCTCATCAACAACAGACAAATCATAATCAACTAACCCATATACATGGAAGACATAATCGAGAAAGTTCCTGTCGAACAAATCAAGTCAGAATTGACCCCCGACAGGTTTCTACGCACCACAAACAAAGGCGACAACCAGATATACATCGTCACATGGCAAGACTCCCCCAACACCCTTCGCGAGATAGGCCGTCTGCGCGAGATAGCCTTCAGAGCCTCAGGCGGAGGCACCGGCAAGAGTCTCGACCTTGACGAATTCGACACCAGCGACACCCCCTACAAGCAACTCATCGTATGGGACCCCGCAGAAGAAAAGATACTCGGAGGCTACCGCTACATACTCGGCACAGATTGGCAGATAGGCCCCGACGGACAGCCAGCCCTCGCCACCAGCCACATGTTTCACTTCTCCGAGCAGTTCATGAAGCAATACGCCCCCTGGACCGTCGAACTCGGGCGCAGTTTCGTCACCAAGGAATACCAAAACGGCGAGATGGGTCGCAAGAGCATCTTCGCCCTCGACAACCTCTGGGACGGACTCGGCGCAGTCACCGTCATCGAGCCCAATGCCCGCTACCTCTTCGGCAAGTTCACCATGTACCCCTCGTTTGACCGTCGCAGCCGCGACCTCATCATATACTTTCTCAACAAGCACTTCCCCGACCCCGACCACCTCATCAGCGCCATCAATCCCCTCTCCTACGAGACCGACGTCACTGACCTCGACCAGCTCTTTACCGAAGCCGAGTTCAAGACCGACTACCGCATACTCAACAAAGCCGTCCGAGAGCGAGGCACCAACATACCACCCCTCGTCAACGCCTACATGAACCTCTCGCCCACCATGCGCCTCTTCGGTACAGCCATCAACAGCGGATTCGGAGCAGTCGAAGAGACCGGCATACTCATCGACATCGAAGACATTCTCCCCGAGAAGCGCATACGCCACATCGACAGCTTTGCCGCCGAGCACCCCGAGCTCATCGGCACCACCACCGAAAACAAAAAGAACTTCTACGTCCTGTCATAGCAAAAAAGCACACACGATAATGCACTGGGAGCAACTCCTGTCAAACAAACGCCTCGGTCAGGAAGGCCATCAGCAACGCACCGACGACCGCACCGAATTTCAGCGCGACTACGACCGCCTGATATTCTCAGCCCCATTCCGCCGCCTGCAAAACAAGACCCAAGTCTTCCCCCTGCCAGGCACCATCTTCGTACACAACCGTCTCACCCACTCGCTCGAAGTCAGCAGCGTAGGCCGCTCCTTAGGCAACGACGTCAGCCGTCAGCTCCTTGACAAGCACCCCCACCTCAGAGACACCCACTTCACCGAGCTTGGCAGCATCGTCTCCGCCGCCTGCCTTGCCCACGACCTGGGCAATCCCCCCTTCGGTCACAGCGGAGAGAAAGCCATCGGCACCTACTTCACCGAAGGCAAAGGACAATACCTCAAAGACTACTACTGCCCTGAGACCAAAGACCGTCTCAGCCCCCAAGAGTGGTCCGACCTCGCCCACTTCGAAGGCAACGCCAACGCATTCCGTCTCCTCACCCACCACTTCAACGGACGCCGCCGAGGAGGTTTCGTCATGACCTACAGTACCCTCGCCTCCATCGTCAAGTATCCCTTCACCAGCGATCAGGCAGGAGGCAAGTCCAAGTTCGGCTTCTTCCGTCAAGACATGGACAACTACAAGCTCATCGCCGACGAGCTCGGCATACGCCAATACCCCAGTCCCCCCGGCTCCCTGCGCTATGCACGCCACCCCTTAGTCTACCTCGTCGAAGCCGCCGACGACATCTGCTACGAAATCATGGACATCGAAGACGCCCACAAACTCAAGATACTCACCACCACCGAGACCCAGCGTCTGCTCCTCTCGTATTTCGACGAGCCCCAGCAGCAGCAGATCACCGAGCGTCTACAGACCCTCGGCGACCTCAACGAGCAAATCGTCTACCTACGCAGCTGCGTCATCAACCTCCTCGAAAGCGAATGCGTCAAAGTCTTCGTCGACCACGAGTCAACCATACTCCAAGGCGAGTTTGAAGGCAGTCTCATAGACCACATCTCCCCCATACCCCACAGCGCGTACCGCCAATGCGAGCAAGTCAGCTTTGACCGCATCTACCATACCCGCGACGTCATGGACATAGAAATCGCCGGCTACAAAGTCATCACCGAGCTCCTCGACATGATGATCTCCGCCGTCACCAACACCGACCTCGCCATCTCGCGCCTCCTCATCAACCGCGTATCGAGCCAATACGACATCAAAGCCCCCACCCTCTACGGACGCATCATGGCTGTCCTCGACTACATCTCAGGCATGACCGACGTCTACGCCATGGACATGTATCGCAAGATCAACGGCATGAGCATACCGACCCTCTGACCAACCCAACCCACACACACGATGGAACCCATAAGAATAATCAACGACAGTCACCACCCCCTCCCCACCTACGCCACCACCCAAAGCGCAGGCATGGACCTCCGCGCCAACCTCGACAGCCCCATAGAGCTCCAGCCCATGCAGCGAGCCCTCATACCCACAGGCCTACGCATCGCCCTTCCCCCAGGCTACGAAGCCCAAGTACGCCCCCGCAGCGGCCTCGCCCTCAAGCACGGCATCACCGTGCTCAACACCCCAGGCACCATCGACGCCGACTATCGAGG
>CALZJL010000102.1 GCA_945787625.1 uncultured Prevotellaceae bacterium | reverse complement strand
TCGTCGATGGCATGAGCTCCGCAGAGAGCCTCCTTGTAGCTCACCTCATGTCCGAACTTCTTGGCAATGGCGCTGCACACAGCCACGCCTTGCTCCATAATCTCGGGGCCGATACCATCACCGGCCAAAACAGCAATCTTCAGATTCATCAGTATTCTTTTTCGATAATATTCAACATCTTTATTACAGCCTTAATCGCCGCCTCCGTTTGGTCAGCATCAAGTCCGCGCGTGCGGTAGGTCTTGCCTCGGAAATCCCATGTGATAACGGCCTGTACAAAGGCGTCGGTACGACCGCCGGGAGGTATGCTCACGACGTAATTTGTCAGCCAAGGGAATTTGCGCTCGAGCCTGTCCCTGTATATGTGACGTATAGCGCGCACGAAGGCGTCAAACTGACCGTCACCCTGAGCCTGCTCCTCATACATCTCGCCGTTTATCTCCAGACGAATGCTCGCCAAAGGCTTCAGTCCGTAAGCAGTAGTGACTACATACGAGAGCAACTTGACATGCTCCTCCACGCCGCTGTGATGGAGTACGTCAGCCACTATGAAGGGGAGATCCTCCTGGGTCACAATCTCCTTCTTGTCGCCAAGCTCGATGATGCGAGCCGTGACCAGCTTGGTCTGCTCGGGAGTCAGTTCAAGCCCCAGCTCTTCGAGGTTCTTGATAATATTGGCCTTGCCGCTACTCTTGCCGAGCGCATACTCGCGCTTACGTCCGAAACGTTCTGGCAGGAGCTCGTTCATATAGAGACCAGCCTTGTTGTCGCCATCGGCATGCACGCCCGCCACTTGAGTGAAAACGCTATCGCCCGTTATAGGCTTGTTGGGCGGAATGGCTATGCCAGAATAACTCTCTACGAGACGGCTCACATGATTGAGCATCTCCTCGTTGACATTAGTCTCGGCGTGGAGGTGATCCTTGAGAATAGCCTGCACGCTCGCCAAGGGAGCATTGCCGGCACGCTCGCCCAGCCCGTTGACACTCGTGTGAATGCCTGCACAGCCTCCTGTCACGGCAGCCAAGACGTTGCTGATAGCCATATCATAGTCATTGTGAGCATGAAAGTCGAAATGATATTCGGGGTAACGCTCCTTCATCATGCGCATACTGTCGAGCATACGCATAGGGTTCATCACACCGAGAGTATCGGGCAACATATAACGCTCTATCGGCGTATTGCGCAGACCGTCGACGAGGGCAAACACATAGGCAGGGTCGTCCTTGATACCATTGCTCCAATCCTCGAGATAGACATTGACGTTTACCCCGCGGCTCGTAGCATACTCCACCACCTTGATGATATCAGCCACATGCTGCTCCACGGTCTTCTTGAGCTGCCCCTCACAATGGCGGCGGCTACCCTTGCAGAGGAGGTTCATGTGACGGCACCCCGTGTCGGCAATCCAGTCCACACTCGTAGTACCATCGCAGAAGCCCAAGACCTCCACGCGGTCTATCATGCCTGCACGCAGAGCCCACTGGCAGATAGAGCGCACAGCCTCCTTCTCGCCCTCAGACACACGCGCCGATGCCACCTCAATACGGTCAACGTTGACCTTCTGGAGAAGTTCGCGCGCCACCATGAGTTTCTCATGAGGCATAAAACTCACGCCGCTCGTCTGCTCACCATCGCGCAGCGTGGTGTCCATTATTTCGATTCTTCCCACTTTACAATCTTGTCTTTGTTAGAGAGGAGAAAATCAATATCGTCAAAAGCATTGAGCAGGCAATACTTCTTGTACGAATTGATAGGGAAAGTCTCGCTGTGTCCCGTAGCGAGGTTTGTCACCGTCTGTTCGGGCAGATTGACCACAACCTCCGCGTCAGGGTCAGCCTTGACCGTCTCAAACAGTTCAAGCTGGAACTCACGACTTACCACCACGGGCAGCACGAAGCAGTTCAGCAGATTGTTGCGATGAATGTCGGCAAACGAATTGGAGATGACCACCCTCACGCCATAGCCAGCTATGGCCCAAGCAGCGTGCTCACGGCTCGACCCCGAGCCCCAGTTCTGTCCACCGATGATAATCTCGTGTACACCCTTGCGCGGAGCCTCGCTATACTCAGGCCTGTTCATCACGAAATCCTCCACAGGCTTGCCGTCAGCATCGTAGCGCAAGTCGTGCATAAAAGCCTCGCCGTAGAATTTTGGGTCGCGCGTAGTGAAAGCCAGATAGCGCGCAGGGATAATATTGTCCGTATTGTTGTTGTCTATCTCTATGGGAATACAAGTAGACTGAATTATATCAAATTTCTCTTTAGCCATAATCAATTCATAAGTTTTCTTGGGTCAGTAATCACGCCAGTCACAGCACTTGCAGCCACCGTCAGCGGCGAAGCCAAAATCGTGCGGGCACCCGGTCCCTGACGACCTACGAAGTTACGGTTGCTCGTCGAGATAGCCAGCTTGCCGGCAGGAACCTTGTCGGGGTTCATAGCGAGACAAGACGAGCACGATGGAAGGCGCAGCTCAAAGCCCGCGTCGGCAAGAATCTTGTCGATACCCTCAGCAATAATCTGGTCGCGCACCAACCATGAGCCGGGGACGAGCCATGCCACGACATTGTCAGCCTTCCTGCGACCCTTGACTATTGAGGCAAAGGCACGGAAGTCCTCGATACGTCCGTTCGTACAAGCTCCGAGGAAGCAGTAATCCACAGGCGTACCCTCAAGCACCTGACCAGGCTCAAACTGCATATAGTCCAGCATACCGCGCAGCTGAGTCTGCTCCGCCGCAGAGAGGCTCTCCATCGTAGGGATTGCACCGTCGATGGCTATGCCAGCACCAGGGTTAGTACCATACGTGATGCGTGGAGCGATGTCTTCGGCACGATATGTCACCTCCCTGTCAAACACAGCATCATCATCGCTGCGCAACTCACGCCACCCGTTCACAGCAGCCTCCCACTCCTCACCCTTCGGAGCATACTCGCGCCCCTTGAGGTAAGCAAAGGTAGTCTCGTCGGGAGCGATGATACCAGCACGTGAACCCATCTCGATCGAGAGGTTGCTCAGCGTCAGACGCCCCTCCATGCTCATGTTGCGCACCGTGCTGCCAGCATACTCCACAGCGTAGCCCGTAGCCCCCGATGTCGTCATCTGAGCCATGATATAGAGAGCCACGTCCTTGGCAGTCACACCCTTGGCAAGCTCACCCTCGATATTGATACGCATAGTCTTAGGCTTAGACTGGAGAATACATTGGCTCGCCAGCACCTGCGCCACCTCGCTCGTGCCTATACCCATCGCGATAGCACCCACAGCCCCGTGAGTAGAAGTGTGAGAATCACCGCAGACTATCGTCATGCCAGGCAGCGAGAGAGCCTTCTCAGGGCCCACGACATGAATGATGCCATTGTCGTGCGTACCCATAGCAAAGTGTTTGATACCAAACTCCTCGCAGTTAGCCTTCAGCGTCTCCACCTGCTTCTTGCCTATAGGGTCATCGATACGCTCCTGCTGGTCGCTCGGAGTGTTATGGTCAGGCATAGCCACCACATGGTCAGGGCGGAAAGCCTTGATACCCTTGTCGCGCAAAGTGTCAAAAGCCTGAGGCGAAGTCACCTCGTGAGCGTAAAGGCGGTCTATGTATAGCTGGGTAGGGCCGTCCTCCACATTTTGGACAACGTGCTTGTCCCATATCTTGTCAAATAAAGTCTTTCCCATTATTTCTTGAATTTGTTGATTGCATCAATATAAGCCTCGACCGAGGCAGTCACGATATCAGTATTGGCAGCAAAGCCATAGTACACATTGTGGTCAAACTCCACGCTCTGGTGCACCTTGGCCAAATCGTCCGAGCCCTTGGAGATAGCCTGAATGGTAAACTCCTTGAGCGTCATCTCGCGGCGAATGATAGTCTTGAGAGCCTTGAGCGCAGCATCGACCGGACCATTGCCACTCGCAGCAGCCTCGAAACGCTCGTTGCCTATCAGCAGCCCTATGCTCGCCACGGAGCGAGTACCCTTGCCCGCCGTCACCTGCAAATAGTCGAGCTTGACATTCTGCGTAGCACTACGCTCAGCCCCAGCCAAGATGAGAATATCATCGTCAGTCACCTCCTTCTTCTTGTCCGCCAAGACAAGGAACTCCTTGTAGAGAGCATCAAGCTTCTCGCCCTCCACGTCCACGCCATTGATATGCAGACGATGCTTGAGAGCCGCACGACCGCTGCGCGCCGTCAGCACGATGCTTGCCTCCTCGATGCCCACCTCCCTGGGGTCCATGATTTCGTAAGTCGAAGCATTCTTGAGCACACCGTCCTGATGTATACCCGAGGAGTGAGCAAAGGCATTCTTGCCAACGATAGCCTTGTTAGGCTGCACAGGCATATTCATCAGCGAAGACACCATACGGCTCGTAGGATAAATCTTCTGAGTGTTGATATTCGTATCAATACCCAAATCAGGGTGAGTCTTGAAAATCATCGCCACCTCCTCAAGCGACGTATTGCCAGCACGCTCGCCAATGCCATTGATAGTCACCTCGACCTGACGAGCCCCGTTGAGCACACCAGCCACGGTATTGGCCGTCGCCATGCCCAAATCATTGTGGCAATGCGTAGAGAGAATACACTTGCCTGCCGCAAAAGCATCGACATGCTCGTAGAGATACTTAATCTTCTCGCCATACTCATACGGCGTACGGAAACCCGTAGTGTCGGGGATATTACATACCGTAGCACCAGCCTTACACACAGCCTCGATGACACGCGCCAGATACTCGTTGTCCGTACGTCCTGCATCCTCGGCGTAAAACTCCACGTCCTCGACATAACGCTTGGCATACTTCACCGCAGCCACAGCCCTCTCGATAATCTCCTCAGGCGTAGAATTAAACTTATACCTGATATGGCTCTCGCTCGTCCCGATGCCAGTATGAATACGCCCACGCTTGGCATACTTCAGAGCCTCAGCAGCCGCATCAATATCCTTCTCCACCGCGCGAGTCAATGCGCAAATCGTAGGCCACGTCACAGCCTTGCTTATCTCCACCACGCTATTAAAGTCGCCCGGCGAACTCACAGGGAAACCAGCCTCAATCACGTCCACGCCCAAAGCCTCAAGCTGGCGTGCCACCTGAATCTTCTCGACCGTATTGAGCTGACACCCCGGCACCTGCTCGCCATCGCGCAGCGTAGTATCAAAAATGAACAATCTTTCGCTCATGTATCTATAATCTTATATCTTATTCAGTTATCGCGCACAAAGTTATGAAAAAAAAGCGACAAT
>CALZJL010000101.1 GCA_945787625.1 uncultured Prevotellaceae bacterium | reverse complement strand
ATGAAAATCAACGAAGGATTTGAACTACGGGAAGTATGCGGAGAACACGTCATTGTAGCACACGGCGTCAAGAATATAGATTTCTCCAAGATTATCAATCTCAACGAATCAGCAGTATTGATGTGGAAGTCTGTGATTGGCAAGGACTTCAGCGTTGAAGACTTGCAGAAAGTCCTGCTTGACACATACGACGTCGACGAACATACCGCAGCCGAAGATGCAAAGCGCGTATGCAAAGAGTGGAAAGAGATAGGTTTGATAGATTGACACACATTATCAGGAAACCTCAGTCATGGAAATTATTTGGCAAGACCTCGTCAAGCTGTTCAGTGATTTAGCAGCAACAGTGAGGATACCGACCTTCTTCTTAGTGTTGGAATTTGTAGGAACCTTCGCCTTTGCCCTCTCAGGGGTAAGATTGGCAAGTGCAAAGCAATTTGATATATTCGGAGCCTGGATTGTAGGCATGGCCACCGCGATAGGAGGAGGAACATTCCGTGACCTCATGCTCAACCTCAACCCCTTTTGGATGCAAAACAGCATATACTTCATCTGGTGTGCTTTGGCAGTCGTATTCGTAATGTTCTTCCATCGTCACCTCGTGAAGCGCGAGAATACATGGTTTATCTTTGACACCATAGGCCTTGCCTTGTTCAACGTCGTCGGCATCGAGAAGACCCTCCAAATGGGATTCCCAATGTGGGTTGCCATCACTATGGGTAGCGTCACAGGCGCAGCAGGAGGAGTCATCCGCGACGTGCTAATCAACGAGGTGCCCCTCATCTTCCGCAAGGAGATATACGCCCTGGCGTGCGTCAGCGGAGGCATCGTCTACGGCATCTGCCACGTATGCGGAATAGGAGCAGAGACCAATGCCTTGATTTCGAGCATCATCGTCGTAGTGACACGCTGTCTTGCAGTAAAATTTCACTGGCATCTACCCGTGGTCAAAGGAGAGGAGTCACAGTCATGAGCACTGCGTGGTGCCATGCGGGCAGAGACAGGCTGCACACACTTATGCTGACCTGCCTCTTGTCATACAGCGGCACGATATGCCCTCAAGGCATAGCGTACGACGACAACGTACGCACGTTGCAAGTCATGGTAGACGACAATCCCCTCCTACCCCCCGTATTCAAGTTAGGCAGCCGAAGCACCCTCAACATACATTGGGACTGGATGAGCCACGAATACACGCGCTTCACATACCGCATCGAGCAATGCAACTGGGACTGGAGCAATAACGAAGAACTCTTCGAAAGCGAATTTCTCTCAGGCAGCAACAACATGCCCGTAGAGGAGTACACCAAGAGCTTCAACACCACGCAAAACTATACCCACTACACCCTCGCCATACCCAACGAAGACGTTACCCTGCTGCTAAGCGGCAACTACCGGGTCCTCATATACGCAGACGAAGACGAAGCCCCCGTC
Organism: uncultured Prevotellaceae bacterium; assembly: GCA_945787625.1. The sequence continues at coordinate 3,834 of CALZJL010000101.1, read as the reverse complement.
ATCGAAGCACGATTCAGAATAGTCGAGACCGAAGCAACACTCGTAACCCAGGTCAGTTCAAACACAGACATAGGCTTCAACCGCAATCACCAGCAAGTCAGCCTGCAACTAAAATACGGCACCATCGACGTCACAGACCCCGCCACACAAATCCACGCCATCGTCGTGCAGAACCAACGCGCAAGCCGCACCATAATATGCCCACCCCCAAATATCCGCAACACACGCGGTGCAGAATGGACACATTGCGAAGCACTCATCTTCCCAGCAGGCAACGAATATCACAAATTTGAGATACTCGACGTCAATCAGGGAGGAATGAACGTCGACAACATACGCTGGTACGAGCCATTTCATCACGCCACCCTTTGGGCAGACAAACCCCAGCGCAATTATCTCAGCGCGAAAGACCACAACGGCATAAGCATACCACGTGCTCCCTCAGGACACGACGACACCACCGAAGCAGAATATATCGTAGTACACTTCACCCTCGATATGCCCAGACAAAACCAAGACATCTACGTCAGCGGCATCTGGAGCAACACAGAGACCGACCCCAAGTGCAAGATGGACTACAACGAGACAGACCAATGCTACGAAGCCGGCATACTGCTCAAGCAAGGATATTACGAATACCAATACATCACACAAGACGGAGATACAGCCCCCACGATGGGCAATTTCTGGCAGACAGAGAATGAATATCAGACATACATATACTACAGGGAAGATGGTGGTCGTCATGACCGCATTGTGGCTTACAGTCTCGTCCGCAGCCAGCAGTAGAGAAATAAGCTACACCCAGACAGACAGCCTCAAGGTCGTAGACCTGCTCGCCAAGGGAGCCAATCAGGAGCAAGACAGCAACACCCTCATGCTATACTTCGCCCGTCAGCTTACCGGCACCCCCTACAAGTCAGCCACCCTCGAAATCAACAAAAGCGAGAAGCTCGTCGTCAACCTGCGCCAGCTCGACTGCAAGACCTACATTGAGACCGTGACAGCCCTCACGCTTACCACACTCAGCCCCGACAGCAACTGGGACACATACTGCGCCTGGCTCGAGCGCATCAGATATACAGGAGGAGTCAACCACGGATATACGAGCCGCAACCACTACTTCACCAGTTGGATAGACAGCAACACCGATGCAGGCATCTGCCACGAAGTCAAGCGCGAAGGCACACCATGGACAGCACAGCAGAAGCTCCACATCGACTACATGAGCCGCAATCCCCAGCTCTACCCTATGCTCAGAGGCAACCAGCACGACATCAGTCTCATACGCCAACACGAGCAGGCTCTCACAGGGCGTACCATCAGCTACATACCCAAAGCGTTGCTCAACCAAGGACGCAACCAGCTGCGTGACATACACGACGGAGACATCATAGCCATCGTCACCAAACGTCGCGGGCTCGACACCTCACATACAGGAATAGCCGTATGGGGCAAAGACGGCAAGCTCCATCTGCTTAATGCAAGCAAGCCATACCGCCGCGTTATCCTCGATCCCCAGCCCATCTGCCAGACGCTCGGCAAGTGGAGCAATCCTCAAGGCATAAGAATAGTCAGAATAAACCAGATAAAAGGCAAGACACCGTGAAACAAGCAGCAACATACCGCAACATACTCAAGGCAGTCAGCCTGTTTACCGGAGTCCAAGGTCTCAACATACTGTTGAACCTCGTGCGAGGCAAACTCGCAGCCGTACTCCTCGGCCCCACGGGCATCGGACTGAACAGCATGTACAACGAAGTACGCGAGCTCATACACGAAACCACCAATATCGGTCTCGACAAGAGCGGCGTACGCGAAGTATCACGCGCATACGGCGAACGAGGCCAGGAAGATGGCGCATCACAACTCAAGAGCGCCATCACACTCACACGCTCCTGGGTCATGTCCTTAGCCCTTCTGGGCACCATTGTCACCCTGGCAGCCTCCCCCGCCCTTTCATACATATTCTTTGACGATCTGGACCACGCCCAACATTTTGCGCTACTCTCGCCAGCCATAGGTCTCAGCACCATCACCTGCGGAGAGATGATTATCCTGCGAGGCATACAAAAGCTAAAGACCATAGCCCTCGTCTCCGTACTCAACGTAGCAGGCGGCATCATCACCACCATTCCCGTCTACTACTGTTACGGCATTCAGGGGATCGTCCCGGCCTTAGTCCTCATGACCCTCTTCATGGCCATCATCACCACCACATTCTCATACCGCATACATCGTCCGGAATTCTGCTTTCAACCCAGATTCCTCAGCGGCGGCAAGACCATGCTACTCATAGGACTCTCATTTGTAATATCAGGCATCATCGCCCACGCCTCCAAGCTATACGTACAAAAATACCTCAGCCACGCCACAGGCTACGACACCGTAGGCTACTACTCACAGATTCTAGCCATAATGACCTACGGAGCCATAATACTCTCGTCCGTCGACACCGACTATTTTCCACGTCTGAGCAGCATCTTTGACAACCTCAAGACCCGCATCGAGACCGTCCACCGTCAACACGAGATAACCCTCGCCGTAACCCTCCCCATCACCGTCACCCTCATCTTCGCCCTCCCCGTCATCGTCCCACTGCTGCTGAGCAACGACTTCGCCCCGATAATCACAGCCACACAGATTGTAGCCGTCAGCCTCCTGTGCCGAGCCATATATATTCCCACCGCCATCATACCCCTTGCAGCAGGCGACTCCAAGATATACCTGCTCATGCAGTCCATCTCCTACATCTGCTTCATACCAGCCATCATCGCAGGCTACGAATACTACGGAGTCACCGGGATAGGAATAGGCCTTGCCCTGAGCAACCTGTTCGACCTCATCTGCACCCTCATCTGTGCCAAATACAGATACCAAACCCTACCCTCGCGATACACCGCCACCAGCTTTACACACAAAGCCCTCATAGGCATCTTGGCATTCATTCTCGCCATAAGACTCGAAGGCACCCCATACTGGCTCACCGCAATAGCCCTTATCACCATGACGACAGGCGGAGCCATCTACGAGATACGCAAAATGATCAAGACCGATGAATAGGCTCAGACACATCATACGCTCCCTCACCCCCTTCGGCATCGTAGCCCGTCACAAGCGCAACCGCTTCATGCAAGACTACGAACGATGGAAAGCATCACACGATCCCATCATCTGGGAAGAGCAAAGCAAGTTCCGTCAGATCGTCTCCGTCCAAGGATTCGGCTACTCAGGCTCAGGCGCAGTAGTAGACCTCCTTCGCGAATACGACAACTGCCGCACCCTCGGCTACGTCTCCCCCATCGGCAGCCTCACCCCCACGAGCGAAGACGTCGGAGAGATAAACTTCGTACGTCTCACCGGAGGACTCCTACACCTTGGCGAAGCCTTCGGGTGCAAGATACACAACTATTTCTGGCAAGACCATCTGGTCAAGGAATACATCAACCAGATATACTTCTCGCCCCTATACCAGCGCAACCCACACCTACGTCCCTACTTCTACCAGTTATTAGACGAAATAGTCTCAGTCCGCATCAAAGACATCGAAGGACGCCCATTCAACGAGACCCACGAGCGATTCTACGAACACTCAGAAATATACCTGCTCAAAGACATCAGCTACGAGCACTACCTCAGCATCTGTCGCAAGATGCTGTACAGCATACTCAACACCCTCCACCGCCAAGGTCAGGACACCCTCGTCCTCGACCAGTTTCTCTCCGACTGCGGCTACGACACCACCCTCCTCCACACCCTCCTGCCCGAGCTACGACAGATTGTCGTATGGCGAGACCCCCGCGACCTCTACAGCATCGCCACACGCCTCAACGT
>CALZJL010000100.1 GCA_945787625.1 uncultured Prevotellaceae bacterium | reverse complement strand
CCTGTCTCGAAGTGGGCAACATCGGCTACAAGCTGGTGCAGCGTCTTGGCGGTGCCGACGCCATTGGCCCCATCCTGCAGGGTATAGCACGCCCCGTCAACGACCTGTCACGAGGCTGCTCAGTCGACGACATCTACAAGATGGTTGCCATCACAGCTTGTCAGGCTATGAAGTGATAATTGTTGTTTGGTTGTTTAGTTGGTTGGTTGTTTAGTTGGTTCTAACGACTATCCGCGACTATCTGACAGAACAAACAACCAAACAACAAAACAACCAACCAAACAACAAAAGACCCAAACAACAAAACAACATCCAAAAAATGAAAATACTCGTTTTAAACTGTGGTAGTTCGTCCATCAAATATGCATTGTACAATATGGACGACAAGAGCATTATCACCTCTGGTGGTATTGAGAAGATTGGTCTGCCAGACTCGTTTATCAATGTCAAGCTCAATGGTGAGAAGCACAAGATGGAGCGTCCTATCGAGGAGCACACAGCAGGAGTACAATGGATATTCGAAGTGCTGACACAGGGCGAATATGCCGTATTGGGCAGCCTTGACGAGCTCGATGCCGTAGGTCACCGCATGGTACACGGCGGCGAGAAGTTCAACAAGAGCGTGCGCCTCACCCCCGAGGTAATGGAAGTCTTCGAAGCCTGCAACGATCTGGCACCCCTACACAACCCTGCCAACATCAAGGGAGTGAACGCCGTGAGCGCATTGCTGCCCAATATCCCCCAGGTCGGAGTGTTTGACACAGCCTTCCACCAGACCATGCCCGACTACGCCTATATGTATGCCCTGCCCTACGAGCTGTATGCCAAGTACGGTGTGCGTCGCTACGGTTTCCACGGCACGAGCCATCGCTACGTCTCACAGCGCGTCTGCGAGTTTCTCGGCGTAGAGCCTCAGGGCAAGAAGATTATCACCTGCCACATCGGCAACGGAGCTTCGATAGCAGCCGTGAAAGACGGCAAGTGTGTAGACACCTCTATGGGACTCACTCCGCTCGAAGGCCTCATCATGGGCACACGCTCTGGCGACATCGATGCCGGTGCAGTCACCTTCCTCATGGACAAGCTGGGTCTTGACACCAAAGGCATATCAAACCTGCTCAACAAGAAGTCAGGTCTGGCTGGCGTGAGCGAACTGTCAAGCGACTTCCGCGACATACTCGCAGGCATCGCCGAGGGCAACGACAAGGCCCGCCTTGCCAAAGATATGTACACATACCGCATCAAGAAATATATCGGACAGTATGCCGCAGCCATGGGCGGCGTAGACATCATACTCTTCACTGGCGGAGCTGGCGAGAACCAATGGGAAGTACGCGAAGGCGCAACCTCAGGTCTGGAGTATATGGGCGTGAAGATGGACGATGCCCGCAACCGCGCCTGCCGCGCCACCGAGGCCATACTCTCAGCCGACGACTCTAAGGTGACGGTTTGCTGCATTCCTACCGACGAAGAGCTTATGATAGCCCTCGACACACAGGCCCTTTGCTGAATATGACACACGTACTCGAAAACAATCTCCTGCGCGTCACCATCGACTCACTCGGAGCCGAGGTGACGAGCGTCGTCGACAAGACCTCGGGCGAGGAACTGTGGTGGTGCGGCGATGCCGCTTTCTGGAAAGGTCACTCACCTATCCTTTTCCCCGCCTGTGGCGGACTCTGGAACGGCGAGTACAAGCTCGACGGCAAGACCATCAAGATGCGCAAGCACGGCTTTGCCAAATACATGGAGTTTGAGCGAGTCGAGGACACGCTCCTTGGCGACAACGATTTCAGCATCAGTCTGACGCTGTGCGACAACGCCGAGACCTTTGAGTCCTTCCCCTTCCACTTCCGTCTCACCATCACCTACACCCTGCGCGAAAGCCTTTTGGAGTGCGACGCCGAAGTGACAAACCTCACCGAAGGTCGCACCATGCACTACCAGTTAGGAGGACACCCAGCCATTGCGCTGCCCGACTATGCCCCCGACAAGGAAGTCATAGGCTATCTCATGCCAGGCAATGTACGCACCGACAATCTCAGCGTCGTGCGTGCCGGCGAGCAAGGCTGCTGGGGAGCAGAGCGTTTCAAGCCCAAGACCAACGACGAAGGTCTCATACCCCTCTGCGTCGAGACCTTTGCCAACGAAGCCCTCATCTTCGACAACTCACAGCTGCAATCCATGCGCATACTACGAGCCGACGGAGCCACGGAAATCGCCGAAGTCTACTTCGACGCGCCCGTGTGCCTCGTATGGCAGATGACCGGACTGCTATGCCCCTACGTCTGCGTAGAGCCATGGTTCGGACTTTGCGACCGTCAGGGCTACACCATGGATTTGGACTACCGCCCATACAGTCAGCACGCCATGGAAGGTGATACCAACGACCACTTCCTGTGGGGTATCAACTTTGCACTTCAAAATTAGAGAGAGTGAGATTAGTCCCGTCCCACACAGCATAAGTATAGAGGTTCATCCATTCGCCAAGAATGATGAGCCTCTTTTCCTTGCCCAGCATGAGGTCGAGCTCTATGTGGCGATGCCCGAAAACGTAGGCATCAATCTCGGGGTGCTCGGAGAGATGCCCCTTGGCAAAGAGCACGAGCTCCTCCCTGTCCTCCCCCTTGAAAGGCTCCTCGTTGCTGATATTTGTCGTCAGCACGTCGCCAAACTCATTAGTCACCACACCCCCGAAGGAGTGGCGCATACGGCTATGCTTCGCCCACCTCAGCCCAAACTCAACGCCGAGATCGGCAGGCACGAGGTTGCGAAACAGCCATTGGCAAAGCCCAGAGTGAAACACCGCTCTGATAAATCTGAACGAACGACACTCGTCGCCCAGTCCGTCGCCATGAGCGAGGTAGAGCCTAAACGGCGCAGCCACACCCTGCTCCCCCACGACATCGCGCTCGAGCTCAACGACCATAGGCGCACGATGAATGCTCACGCCACATTCACGCTCCAGATAGTCGAAAGCCCAAATATCGTGATTACCCGTGAAGAAATGTACCTCGACGCCACGATCCGTGAGCTCTGAGAGTTTGCCCAGGAAACGGGTACACCCCTTGGGCACCACATTGTGGTACTCAAACCAAAAGTCAAACATATCGCCGAGCATATATATAGCCTCAGCGTCGTCCATGACACTCGTCAGGAAGTCGCACAATCTCCGCTCATGAGCCTTAGGGTCTGCGAGAGCCCGGCTACCGAGGTGAGCATCACTCAAGAAGTATATCCGCCTTGCCACTATGTAGAGAAAACATTAACATCGAGTGCAATCAGAGGAAACCAAGCTCCATCTTAGCCTCCTCCGTCATCATGTCCTTACACCACTCCGGCTCGAAGACCAGATTCACGTCCACACGGCTGAGCTCCTCGACAGATTCAAGCTTCTGCCTCACGTCCTCGACAATGAAGTCAGCCGCAGGACAGCTCGGAGCCGTCAGCGTCATATCGACCTCAAGCCGCAGAGACTCACCCCCGTCAGTCTCTACGGGGAAAGTCTCAATCCTGTATATCAGACCCAAGTCATACACATTGACCGGAATCTCTGGGTCAAACACCGTCTTCAAAAGCTCGATGACCCTCTCTTCTATCTTCATCTTGTCCATAAGTCAAATCCTACCTTCCTCGTAGTACGAGTAATACCTGTTGTCGCCGACGATGATATGGTCCGTCAGCCTTATATTGACCGCGCGGCACGCCTCCGCCAGACGCTGCGTGAGACTGTCGTCCTGCCTACTCGGAGCAGGATTGCCGCTCGGGTGATTGTGAGCAAACACTATCGACACCGCTCCCGCCATCAGAGCCTCACGGAGTATCAGCCTGATGTCAGCCACAGACTCCGAAATGCCACCTCTGCTCACGCACTTGCGCGTGATGAGCTGATTCTTGGAGTCTAAGAGCATAACGTGGCACTCCTCATGCCCCATGTCGAGCATGTGCGTACGCAGATATTCATACATCTGGTCAGGCATCGAGAACGACACCCTCTCGCGGCTCTCGCGCATCAGCCGTTTGCCCAGTTCCATCGCCGCCTGAATCGTGATGGCCTTTGCCGGTCCGATACCATCATACGTCTGCAGTTCCGCCAGAGTCCTCGTTGCCAAACTCCTCAGCGAGTCGTCGCTCCCCGAGAGGAGATCGCGCATGAGCTCCACGCTCGAACGCTTCGACGTCCCGCTGCCAATGAGTATAGCCAGAAGCTCAGCATTGCTCACCGCCTCTACGCCGAGAGCCTCGACACGCTCGCGAGGACGTTCCTCCTTAGACCACTGCTTGATACTCATAGGGGGGGGGAGACTATTCGTAAAAGTTTTCCTTAAAAGCCTGCAACTCCTCGTTCCTGCCACACACACAGCGCAAGAACCAAGCCCTGATGAAACCCGTGCCGTAGCCCATGAGCTGCACGAAAGCAGCAGGCACAGAGAGCAGTCCCACCCTCGCGCTACGATTGGCAATGCTGCTGTCGGCAAAGATTAGCCCACAATACAGCGCCAACGGCGTCAGGCACCACAGCGAATACACGCACCACGGCAAGCCCGCCACGGTGAGCGTCAGCATCGCCACGACACCGAGAGTAAACACCGCAGGGAGCAAATGTACCAGTTTCAGAGACCCTGGGTGACGCTTCATGAGATTGATACGCGCTATGCCACTGTTGTGGACCTGCTTGAAAAACTTCCTCAGATCCGTGCGACGCTTGTGCCACACCCACGCCTGCGGTATCAGTCTGCACCTCGCCCCACTCTCGTATATCCTGATGGAAAAATCAATGTCCTCACCAAAGCGCATATCGGCAAAGCCTCCCAACTTACGCCAAAGCGTAGCCTCGACACCCATGTTGAACGAACGCGGATAGAACTTCTTGTCGAGCTGCTTCCTGCCCCCACGTATGCCCCCCGTAGTGAAAAACGAAGTCATGGAATAGCTGATAGCCTTCTGAATTGGCGTGAAATCGGGGTGCGCGGCATCAGGACCGCCAAAAGCCTCAAGAGGGTCGCTCGTCAGAGCCTCATCGACCGCAGCCATATATCCACGAGGCAAGACCACATCGCTATCGAGCACTATGAGATATTGTCCCTGCGAACGCTCCGCCCCATAGTTGCGACTCTGCCCAGGCCCACTATTAGGCTTGACGAAATAGCGTATCAGCAGCTGCGAAGCATAGCGTCTGACCACCTCGTCGCACGGCACCGACGAGCCGTCCTCCACCACAATGACCTCAAAATCATTCACAGTCTGCATACACAGACTCGCCAGGAGTTCGTCGACCTCGTCAGG
>CALZJL010000099.1 GCA_945787625.1 uncultured Prevotellaceae bacterium | reverse complement strand
ACCTCACAAGCGAAGCGACCTCACAAGCGAAGCGACCTCACAAGCGAAGCGACCTCATAACCTCACTAATCATCTATCTTCGGTCCCTTGAGCTTGCTTGTGGCTTTTACGGTCTGGAACTCGGCTTTGGTGCCTGTGAGTTTGTCTTTGAGCTCGGTGGCTTGCTTGATGGTGGTCTTGGAGTCTATCTCTGTAGAGTCGGCTTTTTCGTTTATCTTGCCGCCTTCGAGCTTGAGGGTGGCTTTGTCTTCGCCTTGGGTCAGGCTGATTGAGGTCTTGGCTGTGCTGGCGAGCTTGTCGGTCTTGAGGGTGATGCTCTGGCTCTTGTCTTCGTCTTTGACGTTGCCAAGGACGATGTCGGCGGCTTGGAGAGTGAGCTTGGTCTCGGCGGCCATCTCTTTGTCGCTGCGCTTGCCGCTGTCTTGGTCGATGTCTTGATCCATGGCGTGGAGGGTGATGTCTTTGGCGTTGAGGGTGATGTCGCCCATGATTTTGCCGTCGGTGGTCTGGGTGGCGCCCATGTCGATGTGCTCCATGAGGACGCTGAGGCGTGAGTCTTTGGCGACGGCGGTCTCGGTGTATTTGTCTTTTCCTTCTTCTTGCTTGACTTTTTGGTCTATGCCTTGGAGGAGGACGGTCTTGGTGGTGATGGTGACGTGGCCTTTGTCGCTGAGCTTGGCTTCGCTTTCTCCATTGTTGTCGGGCTGACCGGGGGCGATGGTGTCTATGTTTAGCTGCTGGGTGCTGAGATTGATGTCGCTGCCTTCGATGAGTTTATGCTCGTTGTCGTAGCTGCTGACTCTGACGTGGGGGGCGTTGATGGTGAGGCCTGCTTGGGGGTGGGTCTTGACGTTGTTGTCGCCGTCGCGGGTCTCGATGCTTATGTGTTCGCCTTGGATTGTGACTTTCGAGGTGTTGACGTCGTCTTTGAATTGGGCTTCTTTGGCTTGGAGGTCGTCTTTCATCTGGGTGAGGGCGGTGTGGGTGCGTTTGCTCTCGGCCCATTCGGAGACGGTCTGTATGTATGCGGTGACGTGGCTGATGAGGGCTTGCTCTTTGAGCTTGTATTCGTTTTGGAGGATTGACATCATCTGCTGGTTGGTGCGTAGGTCGGATTCGGATTTGAGAAGGTCGTCGCTGAGGTTCATGAGTTTTTCGATGGTGTCGATGCACTGGTCGATGTCCTGACGCTTTTTATCGGCGGCGGTCTTGAGCTCGTTGATTCGGGTGTCGCAGATGGCGATTCGTTCTTCTACGTGACGTTTTTTTTCTTTACATGAGGGGGTGGCCTGGAGGTTGAGGGCTGAGTCGGTGATGAGGGATATGCCGTTGCCGAAGAGGGCTTCGTCGGCGAAGCTGCCTTGGTCGTTGGTGGCGCTGATGCCGACGCCGCGGGATTGTAGCTTGATGCTGGAGGTGGCTTCGATGGTGTTGGTGAGGCCGTCGCTGCCGGGGTTGACGGCGATGTGTTCGATGGTGGGGGCTTTGGTGCTGATGATGCCGCCTGGTCCTACGCCGTGGAGGGAGAGGGTGTTGCTGCGTATCTCGATGAGGTTGTCGCTGCTGATGAGGTTGCCCATGGCGTCGACGTTGCCGATGATGATGTGGGGGGCGGAGAGTATGAGGACGTTGTCGTCGTGTATGTAGCGTTTGGCCTTGGAGAGTTCGAGGGCTTTGGTGCACGCGTCGTAGACGTCGTCTTTGCGTTTCTGTATGTTGTCGAGATCGGCTTGGATTTGGTCGGTCTTGTAGGTGTCGAGGGCGGCCTTGAGGGTTTCTAACGGGGTGCTCATAGTCGTTGTGTGGGAGGATATGGTGTATGTATTATATGGTGTGTGTGTCTCTCTCTACTCGTCTTTCTTGCTGATGATGCTGAGGCTGCGGAGGGCTTGAAATGTAAATGTCTCCTTGCTCAAGAATCCTACTGTTGCTTCGTTGCCCATATTCGTACTCTGATTTCTGTTTGAAATGCTTGACTCAACGCTGCAAATTTATAAAAATTCTTTGACAAGCGTAGGGTTTTGCATACAAAATGCTTCTCTATGACATGAAAAACTTGCTGCTCGTCTTAACCTATCTCTATATATCTGATGCTGTGTGGGGTCTCCACTCTGAGTACTTCCTCGGGGGGTATGCCTAACTCGCGCAGGGTGAGGTGGCGTAACTCGCCGTCGAGGCTTATGATGCCCTCTTCGCTCTGTGTGAACTGGCTCAGGGGGTAGCGTCTGAGTGTGGGGTGTGTGGAGATGAAGGTCTCTACCTCGTGTGCTGGCAGCCCTACTTGTATGCGTTGCCCTGTGGGGACGTGCTCTATGTGGGCGACGTAGGGTTCGTTGAGGAGCAGACGTCCCTCGCCGATGGTCGTGCGGAGGTCTCCTACCCTACTCTCGGGGCTTATCTCTGGGAGGGTCTCTATGGGCTCCCATACGTCGTGGAGGGGGCAGTCTTCGTCCCAGGCATGGAGGGCGATGCGTCTCATGGTGAGGGTCTCTCCGTCGTAACTGGCGCCTTTGGGCCACGGGGGTGTGCGTGTGCCTTCTTGTACCATCATTGCTCCGATGACGGAGGCTATGATGGGGGTGGTGGGGGCATGGCCTGCTTGCTCCTGGCGTCGTATTATCCCGGAGCAGGGCATTCGCTTGCGTAGCTCTTCGAGTGCTTCTTCGCCCAAGGAGCAGGCGTAGCAGCTGTGTCGGGGCATGAATGTGCGCACGGTGCCTTCGAGATTGAGTATGCCTCCGTCTATCATCACCTTGCCTGCTCTGAGACACAGGCGTTGTAGGCAGTATCGTGACCAGCGGCTGTCGAGACATGAGAAGATGATGTCTGCCTTGCGAATCGTGCCTAAGCCTACGTCGTGGCAGATATTGCCTTTGATGGCCCTGACGTGGGCATCGGGATTGATGCGCAGGATTGCCTGTCGTGCCACTTCGACTTTTGGCCTGCCTATGTCGTCGGGGGTGAACAAGATGGAGCGGGTCAGATTGCTCTTCTCGACTTCGTCAAAGTCTACAATGCAGAAATCTGCGACGCCCATGAGAGCGAGGTTTTTTATAACTTCGTTCCCAAGGGCGCCACAGCCTGCTATCAATGCCTTGCGTATCACTGTGTGACTACTTGGAATGTGCCGTCGGCCTTGCCCTCTACGATGTCTCCGCTCTTGACTTTGCCCGAGATGATGAGCTTGGAGAGGGGCTGGCGTATATATTTGCGGATATTGCCGATTATCTGGCGTGCTCCGTATTGTGGGTCGAAGCCCATCATGGCGAAGGCTTTCTTGGCTTCGTCGTCGAGACGTAGTGTGATGTTCTGCTCTGCGAGGAGTTTGTCGAGACCGCGCAGGTGTATCTCGAAGATTTGCACTACGGTCTTCTCGGTAATCGGGGCGAAGGGCACTATCTCGGTGAGGCGCGCGAGAAACTCCGGACGGAAATAGTTTTGCATCGTCTCCATCATCTCGGCTCCCGTGGGGACGTCTCCGCGCAGGAAACGCTCGGAGATCTCCTTGCTGCCTATGTTGGAGGTGAAGAGTATGATGGCGTTTGAGAAGTCTCCCACTCGACCCAGGCGGTCATGTAGCTTGCCTTCGTCGAGTATCTGGAGGAAGAGGTCGAAGACGCTCTTGTGGGCTTTCTCTATCTCGTCAAACAGTACTACGGCGTATGGGGTCTGGCGTATCTTGTTGACGAGCAGGCCTCCTTCTTCGTAGCCTACGTAGCCCGGAGGCGCGCCGTAGAGGAGTGCGACGCTGTGCTCCTCCTTGAACTCGCTCATGTCGAAGCGCAGGAGTGCGGATTCGTCGCCGAAGAGGAACTCTGCCAGGGTCTTTGAGAGCTCGGTCTTACCTGTACCTGTGGGGCCCAGGAAGAAGAATGAGCCCATGGGCTGGCCTTTCTTGTTGAGACCTGAGCGTGACTCGAAGATGCTGTCGATGACTTTCTTGATGGCATGGTCCTGGCCTATGACGCGGCTCTTCATGGTCTCTTCTGCTCCCATGAGTTTTTCCTGCTCGCCTTGCTGCACCTTGCCCAGAGGCATATTCTTAATCTTTGCTACGATGCGCTCCAAGTCGGCACAGGCGAGCGATGTTCCTCCTGCTATCTTGACTTCGCTCATCGAGCGGTCGAGCAGGTCGAAGGCTGAGTCGGGCAAGGCTTTTTCGTTGAGATAACGCTTGGCCAGACGTATGGCGTCTGACATCACTCCCTCGTCTACGCTCACCTTGTGGAACTCTTCGTAGGCTGGCAGGGCTCCGCGCAGGATTTCCATACACATCTCTGCCGTGGGCTCTTCTACGGTGAGTTTTTCCAATTTTGATACTACCTCGCGGTCTGTCTCGATGTTCTTGGTAAAGCCGTCGATACTTGCTGTGCAGAGTAATTGCAGCGAGCCTTTGGTGAGCTCTTGCTTCAGGAGTTGGGCACAGCCGTAGAGCTGACCTTGCTTGTCGAAGAGTTTGTCTATTCCTTCGATGATCAGCACCGTGGCTCCGTTTGTCTTTTCTTCGACGGTTGTGATGATTGTCTTGAATCTGTCGTCGATTTCGCCTTTGTACTGGGCGTCGCTCGTCAGTGCCGCAAGGTCTACTTCGTAGGCTCTGGCTCCCTGAAGGAACTCGGGGACTTGACCCGATGCCAGTCGTGTGGCGAATGCTCCTATGAGGGCTGTCTTGCCTACGCCTGCCTCGCCTGTGATGAGCAGATTAGACTTGTAGCGGCGTCCCAAGGTTTCGTAGATGATCTGAAGTTCGTCTTCGAAGCCTATGATTGTGCCTATCTTGCCTTCCTGCACTTGGCGTATCTTGTCGATGCAGTACTTGTCGATATTGCCTGCTCCTCCCTTGGGGGCGGCACCCGGAGTCGGCACGAATGCCGGTTGGGCTGCGTCTTTGCCTGCTCCCATCTTGTCGCATATCTCCTGAGCTGACAGGGGGAGCGTCTTGAGCTGGTCAAAGGTGAAGCCTACACCTGGGGTGACCAAGGCTGCAAGCACACAGACCTCGTTGGTCTCATCAAGTCCGAACTTGTCGCGATACGAATCTGCTTCGTGCATCACTTCCTCAGCCTCTGCACTCATGTCCAGCACTCGCCCAGGGCGTGAGGCACGCGGTGCAAGCTTGCATTGCACGTCTGCCCAATCCAGCAGATAGTAGTAGTCCTTGTCTAATGTTGACTCTACGAACGACACTAATCCTACATCCTTGTGTAAGGCTGCCTTAAACAGGTGCGCCGGATGAATGGCATCACTCACATACTCTTCGGCGTATGAGCGTGCTATGCTTTCAAGTCTTTCCATTTTTT
>CALZJL010000098.1 GCA_945787625.1 uncultured Prevotellaceae bacterium | reverse complement strand
GTATGACATGGGGACGGGATTGGAAAAATCAGTATAACACGTGAGGCTCGGAGGGATCAAATCTGGCAGGGGAGGCTTGATTTCGGGGGAAAAACTTGGTGATTACGTTTTTTTGCCGTAACTTTGCACTGCAAAATGTGGAGGAGACTCCTGATATTCATAGGTAGAAGAACACCCTATTAAAAAAAACTTTAAAGGTATGTATTACATCACCAAGCGTATGGAGATTGCTGGCTGTCATCGTCTCAATCTCTCTTATCCCAGCAAATGTGCCAACTTGCATGGCCATAATTGGATTATCACAGTACATTGTAAGGCGAAGGAACTGAACGGCGATGGTATGATTGCTGATTTTACTCATATCAAACGTGAGATTCATGACCGCCTCGACCATGGCAATTTCAACGAGTTGCTGCCGTTCAACCCTACGGCTGAGAATATAGCTCGCTGGATTTGCGACCAGATACCTACGTGCTGGAGAGTGGACGTGCAGGAGAGCGAGGGCAATGTGGCATCATACGAGGTGGACGAATGAAAATCAACGAGATATTCTATTCATTGCAGGGCGAGGGGCGGTTTACGGGCGTGCCGGCTGTGTTCGTGCGCTTTGCGGGCTGCAATCTAAAGTGCGACTTCTGTGATACCGACCATGTGGCTGCCAGTGATATGAGCGTGTGCGATATTGTCGGCGTGGTATCGGGCTTTGCTTCGCGCCACGTAGTCCTCACAGGGGGAGAGCCTGCTTTGCAAGTAGTCAGTGAACTTACTGAGGCTCTGCACGAGGCGGGTTTTTTTATTCAAATGGAGACTAACGGCACTCTGCCTTTGCCCGAGGGGGTGGAGATTGACTGGATTACGTGCTCGCCCAAGGGTCGGGCTACGGGTTCGAAGGCTTTGCGTATAGGGCATATTGATGAAATCAAGTTGCTCTACCACGGCGACGAATGGGCTGCTCTGAACGATATCGAGGCTGTGAGACTCGGTGGTATGGAGAGGGGGGCAAGGGTCTTCTGCCTGCAGCCGTTGGACACGGGAGATGACGGGCAGAATGAGCTTATCACAAGACAGACTATCAATTATATCTTAAATCACCCTGTATGGAAACTTTCTCTCCAGACTCACAAGATGTTAAACGTGCGCTGAGGACTATCCTCGCTTATCTGGGCGAGAATCCCGACCGTGAGGGGCTCGCTGGTACTCCAGACCGCATTATCCGCATGTGGGAGGAGATATTCCGTGGCTACAAGCCTGAGCGTAAGCCGCGTATCACTACGTTCGAAAACGATACTCACGACGAGGAGCTGGTGTTTGACTCTGGCGACTACTACTCGATGTGTGAGCATCATATGCTGCCTTTCTTCGGCAGGTATTATTTTGCTTATCTGCCTGACCCCAATGGGCGCATATTGGGTATCAGCAAGGTGGCGCGTGTGGTGGCTTATTGTGCTGCACGTCTGCAGTTGCAGGAAAAGCTGGCACGCGATATCATCGATATGCTCGACGAGGCTCTGGAGGGTAAGGTGGGAGGTTTTGCCATCATACTGACGGGCACTCACATGTGTAAGAGTATGCGCGGTATTCGCAACAAGGGCGAGATGGGGGTGAGCTACTATACGGGGGCTTTCCGGGAGAGCAGGCAGTTGCGCAATGAGTTTAACCAGATGGTCATGATGTGTAGATGAGGTACTTTGTGATTGCTGGTGAGGCGAGTGGCGACCTCCATGCGCGCCATCTGATGAGTTCAATTGCAAGACTCGATGGTGAGGCTGAAATCAGGTATTGGTACAGGCCTGATTTGGCTTTTATGGGTATCGTGCCTGTGCTGAGGCATCTGCGCAAGATACTGCGAGGTGAGCGTGACTGCAAGGCGAGTATAGAGGCTTTCCGACCTGACAGGCTTGTGCTGGTGGACTACCCTGGCTTTAATCTTCGCATGGCTAAATGGTTCAAGCGTAATTACAGACACTTCGCTCCTGCTCTCGATGAGATGGGCGAGGTGGTGGAGACTGACCCTTCCTATGCGCCCGAGGTGCACTACTATATCGCTCCTAAGCTTTGGGCGTGGAAGGAGTATAGGATAAGGGAGGTGAAGTGCTATGTGGATCGTATGCTGAGTATCCTGCCTTTCGAGGTGGAGTGGTTCGGAGAGAGGCATGGATACCGTGTGGACTATGTGGGCAACCCTACGGCCTACGAGGTGAGAGGCTATCTGGGGTCGTTGGGTACGAGCTGCAAAGAGCAGGACGACAGGGTGATTGCCTTGCTGCCTGGGAGCAGAATGCAGGAGGTCGTAGGCAACCTGCCCCGCATGCTCGAGGCTCTCGATGTGGTACCCCATGAATATAGCTTCGTAATTGCCGCCGCTCCCAGCATAGAACGCAGGGTCTATGAGGGGATTGTGGAAAGTATTGGTGACGCTACCCTGCGCGAGCGTATCTCCATTGCCCAAAGCAGTGGCGGCGATGCCCAGAGCACGTTCAGGCTCTTGATGCGTGCCGAGGCGGCTTTGGTGACGAGCGGTACCGCTACGTTGGAGACCGCTCTGATAGGTGTGCCCCAAGTAGTATGTTACTGGATGAGATGGGGTTGGCTAATGAATATCCTGCGCCGCATACTCATAAAGACCAAGTATGTGTCGCTCGTCAACCTTATCTGCGGACGCGAGGTAGTGCCTGAGCTGATTGCAGGGGGTATGAAAGTTGAGGACGTGCGCAGACAGCTCAAGGACATTCTGCCCGGAGGAAAAGGGCGCGAAGCTCAAATACAAGGCTATGCCGAATTGTGGAAAAAACTCGGTGATGCGTCGGCTCCAGAAAAAGCAGCAGAAATTATCACCAGCAAATACTGAACGGTATGGAAATATTTGACAGACTGAAGAAAATGTTGAGCCTTGGCGAGGACAAGGCCATGGAGAGCGAGACAATCGCGAGTATCGTGTCGGGTGTGGATTTTAGCGGAGCAAAGCTGTGGATCCTGGTGCTTGCCATTTTTGTGGCTTCGTTAGGTCTGAATACCAACAGTACCGCGGTCATCATCGGTGCGATGCTTATATCGCCACTGATGGGACCTATCATCGGTATGGGGCTCGGCGTGGGCATAAACGACTTCATGCTGCTCAAGCGTGCGTTCAAGAACTACCTCGTGGCAACGCTCTTCAGTGTGGCTACGGCGACGCTGTACTTCCTGATTACCCCGTTTAACGAGGCGCAGAGCGAACTCCTGGCGCGTACCTCTCCCACGATATACGACGTACTGATTGCCTTGTGTGGCGGCTTGGCAGGCATTATCGCCCTGGGTAGTCTGAGCCAACGTTCGGGCAATGTGATACCCGGTGTCGCCATCGCCACGGCTCTGATGCCCCCACTCTGTACCGTGGGCTTTGGCTTGGCCACGGCGAATTGGCTTTACGCGCTTGGGGCATTGTATTTGTATCTGATAAACACTATTTTCATATCGGTAGCCACGTTTATAGGAGTGACACTGATTATGCGCTTTCACAAGAAAGAATTCGTTGACAAGCAACGCGAGAAGCGAGTGAAGCGCACCATCATGGGCATAGCTATCATCACAATTATCCCGAGCGTGTTTATCACGCTTGGCATGGTGAAGGAGGCAATGTTCAACAACCGCTGCAAGCGTTTCTGCACGAATGTGGTCAAGGTAGAGGGAGCGCATATCATCTCGCACACCTTTGACTACAAGAACCGCAGTATGCGTGTGGTACTGCTTGGCGAAGAGGCCGACTCCGCCGCCATCAACATGATGAAGGAACGCATGGCAGACTATGGCCTGGAGGAGACGACACTGGAGATTGTGCAAGGCACGAGCAACATGAAGGCCGAGGATCTCTCAGGCAGACTGCACCTGGAGGAGAAGCAGACCCTCGCCCTGCAAAACCAAGTCATGGAATATGAAAAGACAATCCGCCAGCAGCGTGCCGAGCTCGACGCGTATGCAGGGGCCGAATCGCACGCCAAGGTACTCCTGCCCGAACTGCGCACCCTCTACCCCACCATCGAGTCCGTATCGACAGGGCGTGGCGTGGTGTGCTTCAAGACCGATTCGGTATTGGCAGACAGCACAGCCCTTATCGTGAGCATTCGCAGCAAGAGGCGTTTGCCTGCAGCAGAGCAGTCAAAGGTTGAGGCCTGGCTCAGAAAGCGACTCTCTGGAAGTCATGTCTATATCAACTGGTGTGACTGAGGCCATGGAGTGCTCGAGGGCATAGAGGTCGGTATCAGTGGCCTCGGGCTCAAGATTGCAAAACGTGCCCGTCAGGGTGAAAAGCCTGCAGCCCTGAGAGTCCGTGCCAGCATCGAGCCACTCGGTATGCCAGGCTCCCTTGGCCATGCGACACAGCATACTACCCTTGAGGCATTGTGTCTCGGGGAGGTTGATGTTGAGACACACACCCTCTCTCAAGGGCTCACTCAGTACCCTCTCAGCCCATTGCTCCACGACCTGGACGTAGGGAGAGAAATCACATTGTTTCTTGTTGGTACGCAGGCTGTAACCTATGGCAGAAATACCCTTCATACAAGCCTCGAACACAGCCCCCATCGTGCCGCTATAATGTATGGAGACCGAGGCATTGTCGCCGTGGTTGATACCGCTGACCACCAAGTCGGGAGTGCGCGGCAGGAGTTTTTCGAGTGCAATCTTGACGCAGTCTACGGGGGTGCCCGAGCAGGCATAGATGTCGTCTGAGATGCGTGACACCCTCACCGCTGTGGCAGGGGTGATGCTACACGCAGCACCCGAACGCGCTGCGTCGGGTGCCACGATTATTACTTTTCCTAACTTTCGCATACTGTCAGCGAGGACCTGTATGCCCTGGGCCTGATAGCCGTCGTCGTTGGTTACGAGTATTAGTTTCTGATGCATTTCTTGCCGTTTGATATGTAGATACCGCGTGGGAGCTGGCTCCATGATGCTATCAATCTTCAATCTCCGGAGCCTGGTCCTGACCGCTGCCATAGCGGTGATACTCATACGAGATACTCTGCTCCTTGATATAATGAATCAGTTCCACCCTGCCGTTGCGCACAGGCCTTGCCGTAGCGATGTACATATTGCACTCTGCTGCACGCTCGTACATCGCGCGAGGTAGGTCGGCCGAACACGTGCGTATACGCTCGTACTTAGGCATATCCTGTAGGAACTCTTCCATGGTCTGAGCCTTGAGTACGGCTCCGGTATTGCCCAAAGCCACCATGCGGTCATCTGTCGGATCAAACGAGATGGTCAACTTGGTGCCTGCCGTCATTGCTGCAAATGCCACCATCTCGGCATGCTCGTTGGCATCACCCTTCATCAGGCGCAGACACATACCACCCTTGAGAGGCAGATAGCGGAA
>CALZJL010000097.1 GCA_945787625.1 uncultured Prevotellaceae bacterium | reverse complement strand
CAGTCTCAGCACCGCCAAGTCCATGTTAGCATGGCGCGACGAACTACGAAACGCAGGATGGGATTTTGACGGAGCGGAAATCAGCAAACGTCTTGCCACACTCATAGGCGTAGAAGAATACTACCGCGAGCACGAAAGCAAAGACATGTCAGACCGAATGCGTACCGTAATCCAGCAAATACGCCTCCAGACATTAGACTGCAAAACCATGACGATAATCATGCCCTTTAGCAAAGAGCTACTCAAGCCAGCCATCAAGACCCTTATCGAAGAGCTCGAATCACACGGCGCAAAGACCGAACAGATAAAATACGCATCATCGACAGACAGTAACCTAAGCAAAGTCCGACAACTAATCACATCAAAACACAGAGGAAAGATAACCCTCGACAAAGACGACGACTCCATCCAGATATGGAAATTTGCGGACGAATATCTCGCTTGCGAATACCTCTCATACAACGATATGGACGACATCAGTCTATGGGTTAATGCCGACAACAAGCAGATGGACGATTGGCTAAAACTCATGAGCAAATCCCAGACTGGAAGCATAGCCTCCGACAGCATCCCGATGCTCACACAAATGCTCGTAATAGGTTTAGGAATATTTACCACCCCACTCAATGTCAACACCCTGATAGAATGGCTAAATCTGCCAATCCATCCGATCGACAGAAACTTTCGTCAATCTTTAGCCTACACCATCGCGAACGAAGGCGGCTACAGAAACGAAGCCTGCAACAATAAGATACAGCAATACATCGAAGGTAAATACGTCTACTTAGACGACAAGCAGAAAGCCCTCCCGGAAGACGAGCAAGACAAGATACGCAAGAAAGACATAAAGAAACGTACGAATCAAGTATCAACATACCTTCCCCCACAATCCAACTCCGAAACAATCCAGACAGACAAAATCCGACAATTTGTGAAAGAATTGTCATCATGGTCACGTCAGCGAGCCCACCTGATGGAAAGCGAAGCAGACAACGAACAATGGGTAGAGCAACTAATGGCAGTATCAGACATGTGTGAAGCCCTCCAAATCCTATTAGACACCATACACGAAGACACGATAGACGACAAGACCATCGACTCATGGTTGAGCACCATCTGCGAAAAAGGAACCTACACCAATGCCACAGCAGAACTCGGTTGCCGAACCGTAGTCGACACACCAGCCAAAATAGCCACCACAGCAGACAAAGTCGTATGGATAGGAGTCGACGGAGACGCAAGCCAGAGACAAGAATGCGCCTTCCTCTATCCCTCAGAGAAGAAACGACTCATAGAAAAACACTATGTGACACCCTGGGCAGAAGAGGCACAAAACGCCTACCACGAACATCAGATGCTGACCCCACTACTCATGACAAACGACCAGCTGATACTCGTCGTAAGAGACCGTATAGCCGGAGAGCCCACCCCCAAGCATCCACTAATCGTACGTCTGGAGCAGCAAGTCGAAAACTTCCAAGACATAGTGAAATACCCCCATATCAACGCAGACGAAAGACACGAAGCAGAGCCAATAAGAACAACCACAAATCCCTCAGAACTACAGTTTGACTACGCCGACAAGATAAAATGGCCAGACCATCTGAGCCCGACAAGCATAGGAACTTTGGTAGAACACCCCTTAGACTACATGATGGAGTCTCTATTAGGTATTGTCAATGAAGGCAAAGCACAGATGAAAGACATAAATACCACCAAAGGTAATGTAGCCCATGCAGTAATAGAAGCATTGTTCGCCCCTCGCAATGAAGCCCGTTACGCCAAGCCCGAGGAGATAGCTGCGCGCATCAAAGGCGAATACGAATCAGCCTATGCCAAAGTACTCGAAGCCAAAGGAGCCGTACTCCAGCTGACCGAAAATAAGTTAGAAGAGAAACATTTTCACGAACAGTTACGCACTTGCCTGAACACGCTTCTGGAGATTTTGAAAGACAACAATCTAAAAGTGACAGCCAGTGAAACACGCGTAGAAAGTCAGATGGGTCTTGGGCTGCCCAAAGCAAAAGACAAAGACGGAAAAGAGAAAGAACGAGACATGTTAGGCTACATCGACATGACCCTCGAAGACAAAGACGGACATCCCATAGTATTTGACTTCAAGTGGACGTCACGGCCAGACAGCTATCAGACAAAGCTGCAAGAGAATCGAAGCATTCAGCTTGAACTCTACCGCATGATGCTGAGCAGAGAAAAGAAAGACGAAGTGAAGCGTGTCGCATACTTCCTGATGCCAAAAGGCCATCTGTATAGCCAAGAAAAGTTTGAAGGCAGACATTGCAAGCAGATAGCCCCAGAGAATAAAGACAATATCGTCGAGCAATTGAAGCAATCAGTAAAGTATCGTATGGAGCAAATCAAGAGAGGTGTCGTGGAAACCAACGGAACCTACGACGAATTGCAGTACGTAAAAGACACAGAGACCCACAGACTTTTCCCATTGAAGAAAGCGAAAGAAGACACGAAGGAGAGCAACCCCTTTTCAAAGTATAAACTCTTTTGTAATTAAGGCAGTATGACGAACGTAACATATATCAACGCAGGAGCAGGAAGCGGCAAGACCTACCGGCTGACCGAAACGCTTACCAAACTAATCAAAACGGGAAAGGTAAAGCCAGAAGAGCTTATCCTCACCACCTTTACCACCAAGGCAGCCAATGAGTTTAAGGAGAAGGCAAAAGCATTCCTCTTTGAAGAAGGCCTGTACGAGGCAGCCATACAGCTGGACCATGCCATGATAGGCACAGTACATAGCGTATGTCAGCGAATGGTAGGCAAGTATTGGTTCAATTTGGGACTCTCGCCCAAGATGAACGTATTGGCCGAGGAAGATACCACCTACTACATGTCTCAATCACTTGCCGAATTGCCAACCGAAGAAGAGCTGAACTTCCTCAATGACTATGCCGAGTATTTTGAACTCAGAAAATATGCGGACAATCGACAAAAGGGAATAGATTATGACTTCTGGCAAGAACACCTAAAGAACATCATAAAATATGCCACCAACTACGAACTGGATGATTTTGCCAAAAGCGAACAGAAATCACTTGACTATATCCGACAGTTTGTGAAGCCAGGATGTGACTGTACTTTTACCTATGCAGAATTGAAAGCCTTGGTTGATGAACATGAGTCATTCCTACGTAGCTGTAGACAAAGCAAGACAAACGACGAACGAATCCAAAAGCTACAACAAGCACGATTTAACCTAAACAATCCCACAATAGCGACATACAATAATATAGACACGACCATTGGAACACCTAAGGGATACGGTCCATTAGCAGCAGACTTCAAAGACAAGTTCCCCAAACTCTGGACAAGCCAGCAAATATACCAAAAGCAAGAGAAGTACATCAAATTGCTCTTCGACCTTGCAAAGCGTTGGAAGGAAAACTTTGCCCAGTTCAAGCGCGAGAAAAATCTGCTCGACTACAACGACATGGAGAAATACATGCGACTGCTGCTGCAAGACAAAGACATCATCACCGAAATATCACAATCATACCGCTACCTCTTCGTAGACGAATACCAAGACTCATCACCCATACAAGTAAAGATATTTGACACCCTCTCAGACCACATGGAACACTCATACTGGGTAGGCGACTACAAGCAAGCCATCTACGGCTTCCGCGGTTCGGACATCGCCATGATAAAAGCCATAGTAGACCGAGTGTCAAGCAAGGAAAACGGCTGCGATACGGATACCCTGGATAAGTCATGGCGTTCACTTCCAGACATCGTTGACGTGAATAATAACATCTTTGAAAAAACATTTGCAAACGTCCTTGCCAAGAAGAACATCCATCTCGACAAGGTAAGAGAGAACACAAACGAAGAAGAATCACTTCGATACTTTGTAGGCAGTGAGGACAAAAGTGTGGCAGGACAAATTCTCAGACTCCTCAAGCAAGGCGCAAAACCCAATGAGATTGCCGTTTTAGCACTTATAAACGACAAGCTTACAAAATTAACAGAGGAATTGAAAGCTCTGAATATTCCATCAAGTTGTGAAAATAGCCCAGTCATAGAATCTCGTGTATATCAGTTGGTAGAATCACTCCTACGAATCGTAGGTAGTGACAAAGACACCCTGTCAAAAGCCCAAATAGCCAAACTCACCGACCAAGCCAACACCACACGCAAGATAATCGAAGACAAGATACTCCTCGATGCCGACGAGACCTCCAAGACAGAAGACTATCTGTCAGAAATACCATTGATAAGCCAACTCAAGACCATTCGTCCCCGACTACAAAAACTCTCAGTAGCCACACTCGTCGAGAGCATGATCATCGAGTTAAACCTCTACGACGAAATCAAGAAATTAGAGCAAGACCCCACACTCGCCACCTCATACCTACAGACAATCATCAACACAGCCCGTGTATACGAAGACCACAGCGTAAAGATGAACCTGCCGGCTACCATAGACGGATTCCTCGCATACATCAGGGAGGAGAATCCCAACGGAAGTGGCGATCCCCAAGGCGTCCAGCTTCTCACCTACCATGCAAGCAAAGGCCTACAATGGAAATATGTCATACTGATGTCGCTCGACACGAATGTCGCCGACCTCAAAAAGTCCATAAAGAATGAAACATATGGCGTTCATGCCATACACGAAGTTGACCCGTCAGCCGAAAATCCCTATCCAGAAGTATACATACGTCTGACCCCCTGGGTATACGGGGCAAACAAAAACATCCCAGACGAAATCAGCGCCAAGATAGAAGCCACAGAAAGTTTCAAGCAGGCATACAAGTCGATGTTAGCAGAAAAGAATCGCCTGCTCTACGTCGGAATGACACGTTCCAAAGACGTACTCATACTCAATATCAAAAAGCCCCAAAAAGGCAAGAGCCCCCTCCAATGGCCAAAAGACATCGGACTAAACACAGTCACAGAAGTCATACCAGAATCCGAATACTGTGACATCTTCGGCACAGGCAACAAATTCAAAAACATAACACTCACAGACACAGACACCCTCGCCCCATACAGCGAACACGACCACACACAAACCATGCCCCTAAACATCAAGACACCAACATATACAAAACTCCCACCGCGCTACCTCTCACCGAGTAGCATACACACCAAAGGTCAGATCCAGACACACCACGACTTCGAGACACGCATACCCTTTGCCCACCAGCCAAGCGATATTTCCATTGTCGGCGACTGCATACACCACATCTTCGCAGTAATAGAAGACCTCCACGCCACAGACCCGACATACATCAAAAGAATCATCGCCAGCTACGGCATGACAAAAATACTGACCGACACCGAAGCAATAAGACAAGCGTGGCAAAACCTCGTCAGATACCTAAATGCCACACACGGCGCAGCCCGCGCCACCCATCACGAACGCCCATTCCGCCATGAGCGCGACGGGCAAATCATAACAGGCAGCATAGACCTCGTCTGGCAGACAGACCAAGGCAG
>CALZJL010000096.1 GCA_945787625.1 uncultured Prevotellaceae bacterium | reverse complement strand
ACGAGGTAGAGGGCGTGGGTGGCGCGTACGAACACGTGGAATGCCATGGGGGACTGGGGCTCGATGCCTTCGCGTCTGATTTGGGTCAGACATATTGTGGCGGACATACGTACGAGCTCTTCGAGGCGGGTGTATTCCGGCTCTGTGGGGCGTATGCCGAGGGTGGTCTCGCGTATGTATTCGTCGAGGCGGTCGAAGCCGCGCTTGTCGCGTAGGTATTCGTAGAGATGGTCGATGTTGCCGTAGACGCTCCAGTCTATGTCCCAAAGGTGGGCTACGGCCATGCCTATGTACATCATCCAGCCGAGGGCTACGGTGGGGTAGGAGGCGATTTCTTTGACGGCGTCGGCAATGTAGGGCTCGGCTATGGCTTCCCACTTGTCGTCGAGGTCGGGGCTGGGGAGGAGGGTGCCTGAGAGTCTGTTTTGCTGGGTGAGTACTTTGATGAGGGTGCGGGTGAGGTTTAGTTCAAACTGGTTGAGGTATTCTTCTTGTTGCATGGGCGTGGGTTTGTGGATATATTTTTTTTGCAAATTTAATGCTTTTTTATCACAAATCGGGAGTTTTTGCAAGATAATAATTGGCTATAATGTAAAAATGTCGTAACTTTGCGCGCGATACTGACTTTTTGAGACAACTATAAAAAATAAAAATATACACTCGTTTATAGATAATCATGAAACACCAACTCAGAAGTGCCGTATGTACTGAGGGACGTCGTATGGCGGGAGCGAGAGCCTTGTGGGTGGCTACGGGAATGAAGAGGGAGCAGTTTGGTAAGCCTATCATCGCGGTGGTGAATTCGTTTACGCAGTTTGTGCCGGGGCATACTCATCTGCATGAGATTGGGCAGATAGTGAAGCGGGAGATTGAGGCTTTGGGGTGCTATGCTGCTGAGTTTAACACGATTGCTGTTGATGATGGTATTGCTATGGGGCATGATGGTATGCTCTACTCGCTGCCGAGCCGAGATATCATCGCTGACAGTGTGGAGTATATGGTCAATGCGCATAAGGCTGATGCTATGATTTGCATCTCGAATTGCGACAAGGTGACTCCGGGTATGCTGATGGCTGCCATGCGCTTGAATATTCCTGCTGTGTTTGTCAGTGGCGGACCTATGGAGGCTGGCAAGTATAAGGGGGAGAATGCTGATCTTATCACGGCGATGATCAAGGGGGGAGACAAGTCTGTGAGCGATGAGGAGCTGGCGGAGGTGGAGATGTGTGCCTGTCCTGGGTGTGGGGCTTGCTCTGGCATGTTTACGGCGAACAGCATGAATTCGCTGACTGAGGCTTTGGGCTTGTCTTTGCCTGGCAATGGTTCTATCCTGGCTACTCATGTGAATCGCGTACAGCTGTTTCGCGATGCTGCGCGTCTGATTGTGAAGAATGCTTTTGCGTATTACGAGGACGGCGATGAGAGTGTCTTGCCTCGCAGTATTGCGACGCGCGATGCTTTTCTTAATGCCATGACGCTGGATATTGCGATGGGGGCGAGCACTAATACGGTCTTGCATCTGCTGGCTGTGGCTCAGGAGGCTGAGGTGGATTTCACGATGCCTGATATTGACAGGCTGAGCCGTAGGGTGCCTTTCTTGTGTAAGCTTGCGCCGAACTGGCAGAAGTATTCTATCCAGGAGGAGAATCGTGCTGGTGGTATTCTGGGTATCATGGGTGAGTTGGCTAAGGGTGACTTGCTCAACTTGGGGTGCAGACGTGTGAATGGTGCTACTCTGGGTGAGGATATCGAGAGGTATAGTATCGTGGGGCTTACTCTCAAGGACGGCAGGATTGTCTCTGGGTCTCATGATGTTGACGCTGAGGCTGATCGTATATACCGTAGTGCTCCGGGGGGGAAGTTCTCGACGGTGATGGGCTCGCAGTGTGCTCGCTGGGAGTCGTTGGATACGGATCGTGAGAATGGTTGTATTCGCGACATCGAGCATGCTTACACTAAGGATGGTGGCATGGCGGTGCTCTTTGGGAATATCGCTGAGGACGGCTGTGTGGTCAAGACGGCGGGGGTGGCTCCTGAGTTGTGGCATTTTGAGGGACCGGCTGTGGTGTTTGACTCGCAGGAGGAGGCTTGTGAGGGGATTCTTGGCGGCAGGGTCAAGAGTGGCGATTGTGTGGTGATTACTCATGAGGGTCCTAAGGGTGGGCCGGGTATGCAGGAGATGCTTTACCCTACGAGTTATATCAAGTCTATGCATCTTGGCCGGGAGTGTGCTCTCATAACTGACGGGCGTTTCTCTGGCGGCACGAGCGGTCTTTCGATTGGGCATATCAGCCCTGAGGCTGCGAGTGGGGGTGCGATTGGTAAGGTCAGGGACGGGGATATCATCGTGATCGACATTCCGAGCCGTAGTATCAATGTGAAACTGTCTGAGGAGGAGCTTGCTGCTCGTCCGCAGCAGCCTTTGCGCCGCGACAGGGTGGTTTCTAAGGCTTTGCGTGCGTACGCTCAGAGTGTGGCGAGTGCTGACAAGGGTGGTGTTAGAATAATTGACTGATTTGGACGATATGGAGAAAATAAGCGGTGCGGAGGCGTTGATGCGCTCTTTGGAGCATGAGGGGGTCGATGTGCTCTTCGGGTATCCGGGGGGTGCTATCATGCCTACTTACGATGCTCTCTATGATCATAGGGACAGGTTGCATCATGTGTTGGTGCGTCATGAGCAGGCTGCGGTGCATGCTGCTCAGGGCTATGCTCGTGTGAGTGGCAGGGTGGGGTGTGCGATTGTTACGAGTGGGCCGGGGGCGATGAATACGATTACGGGTATTGCTGATGCTATGATTGACTCTACGCCGTTGGTGGTTATCTGCGGTCAGGTGGGGGCGGCGATGCTTGGTACGGATGCTTTTCAGGAGGTCGATGTGGTGGGCGTGACTCAGCCTATCAGCAAGTGGAACTATCAGATTCGCAGGGCGGAGGATATTCCTTGGGCTGTGGCGCGTGCTTTCTATATTGCGCGGAGCGGCCGACCTGGTCCTGTGGTGCTGGATTTCGCCAAGAATGCGCAGACGGCTCTGATTGACTATGAGCCGCAGACGGTGGATTTCATTCGTAGCTATAATCCTGTGCCTCACAGCGATGAGGAGGTGATCTTGCAGGCGGCGCGTATGATCAATGATAGTGTGAAGCCTTTTATGCTCGTGGGGCAGGGGGTGGAGCTGGCGCAGGCTCGTGAGGAGCTTCTGGCTCTTGCTGAGAAGGCTCAGATTCCTTTTGGCGAGACGATGCTGGGATTGAGTGCTGCTCCGTCGGATCATCCTCTCAATATGGGTATGCTGGGTATGCATGGCAATCTTGCGCCTAATGTGATGACGAATCAGTGTGATTTGCTCATTGCTGTGGGTATGCGTTTTGATGACCGTGTGACGGGAAATCTTAAGACTTATGCTCGTCAGGCTCGGATTATCCATTTTGAGATTGACCCCAGCGAGATTGACAAGAATGTCAAGGTTGACCTTGCTGTGCTTGGCGATTGCAGGCAGACGCTTGCTGAGATTCTCCCTCATGTCGACGCTGCTCGTCATGACAGTTGGATTGAGGGCTTTAGGCCTTATGCTGAGAAGGAGTATAATAAGGTCATCGATGCTGCTCTGCACCCTGCTGAGGGACCGCTTCTCATGGGAGAGGTGGTGAGCAGGGTGAGCGAGGCTGCCAGACATGAGGCGGTGCTTGTCACTGATGTGGGGCAGAACCAGCTTTTTGCTTGCCGTTATTTCAGGTTTACTCTCCCTCGCAGCATCATCACGAGTGGTGGATGTGGCACGATGGGCTTTGGTATTCCTGCTGCTATGGGTGCTTGCTATGGGGCTCCGGAGCGTACGGTGTGTATGTTTGCGGGTGATGGTGGCTTCCAAATGACGATTCAGGAGTTGGGTACTATCATGGAGAATCGTATACCTGTCAAGATGATTCTTCTCAATAATAATTTCTTGGGCAATGTGCGTCAGTGGCAGTATATGTTTTTCAACAAGAGGTATAGCTTCACTCCGATGCTTAATCCTGACTATGAGAAGATTGCGTCGGGCTATAACATTCCTTGCCGTACGGTCGTGGAGCGTGGGGAACTTGATGCTGCCATTCGCGAGATGCTCGATACTGACGGGCCGTACATCTTGCAGTGTGCGATAAAGCCTGAAGATAATGTCTTACCGATGACACCTCCTGGCGGAAGTGTCGATGAGATGCTTTTGGAGGTAAAATAATCATGGACAAGACTGATAAGAAATATGGTGCGGCGGAGTGTGGCGATTGCAACTCTTGCGGCAAGTGTGATGACCAGTTGAAGGCTCTTGAGGGCTTTTATTCTGCTACGATCGAGGCTGCTAAGATTGAACGTGACTCGTATGAACGCAGCCTCTCCCGTCAGCGAAAGGCGACTCTCGCTGCTGATGCTCAGGTGGGTGACCAGCGTGAGACGTTTAAGCGTAATGCTGTGGTGCGCCCTTCTACTTCGGGACATGAGGGGGCTATCATCAATCAGCATGATGGGCTTACGTTGTATACCTTAATTATATATAGTGAGAACTTTGCCGGTATTCTCAACCAGATAACGGCTGTCTTTACGCGGCGTCAGGTCAATATCGAGTCGCTCAATGTTTGTGCGAGCTCGACTCCGGGGGTTCATAAGTATACGATCACTTGCTATTGTACTCATGATATGGCGGAGATGCTTACTAAGCAGATTGAGAAGAAGATTGATGTGCTGCAGGCTAATTGCTTCGTTGATGATGAGATCTTTATTCTTGAGACTTCGCTGCTGAAACTTTCTACTCCTAAGGTGCTTGCTAACAAGGATATTTCTCGTATCGTGCGTATATATGATGCTCGTTATGTGGAGGTCAATCCTATCTATACTATTGTTGAGAAGACGGGAGTGACGGAGGATGTGTTGCGACTCTTTGAGGAGCTTGATGACCTCGGCTGTGTGCTGCAGTTCGTGCGTACAGGGCGTATTGCGGTGACTAAGTCGCCGATAGAGCGTCTTGACCAGTATATCGCCAAGCGTGAGGAGGAGAGGAAATGACGGACAAGGTTGATGTTCACGAGATTTACGTCGAGCCTTTTCATGTGGACTTTACGGGGCGTATCTTTATGGGTGTGCTGGGCAATCATTTGCTCAACGCTGCGGGAAATCATTCGCAGCGTAGGGGGTGGGGTATTGGTGCGCTCAATGAGACTCGCCACACTTGGGTGTTGAGCCGCCTGTCTGTCGAGATGCTGCGTATGCCTGTGCAGTATGAGCATTGCTCTATTCGTACGTGGGTGGAGGGTGTCATGAAACTCTTTACGAATCGTAATTTCTCTATCCATGATGAGCAGGGGACTCCGATAGGCTATGCGCGCAGTATCTGGGCGATGATTGATCTGGAGACGCGTCGTCCTTGTGATTTGCTGAGTCTCTATGATGGTGATATCCTGAACTATGTCGTCGATGAGGTGGATAATGTCTGCCCTATCGAGGG
>CALZJL010000095.1 GCA_945787625.1 uncultured Prevotellaceae bacterium | reverse complement strand
AGAAAACTCCACTTGGTCATTGCTCTTCGACTCAAGATTCCACGTCAAGTCAACAGTACCCTCTACCTCATTAGGCTCAATCTTAGGATCAATAGCCTCAGGATTGAAATGCCCCATCTGGCTAATCTCACGCCACGAACGCATCAGAGCCTCCTTAGAAAACAAGTCACCAGGCTTCATACGCAACTCACGTCGCACCACATTCTCATACAGACGATCATTGCCCGAGATACGCACATGACTCAGATGAGCCTGAGGTCCCTCAGTTATACGCATCTCCAAATCCACACTATCCCCCACGATATTAGTCTCAGTAGGATCCAGACGATAAAAGACATAACCATTATTGTAATACAGATTGCCCACAGCATCATCATCCGTAGTCAGACGCTCCTGCATACGCTTTTGGTTGTAAATATCCCCCCTATTCATGTCAAGCACCTTCTGCAAGTCCTCACTCCTATACACAGAGTTGCCCACCCATTCGATATTGCGAATATAATACCTACTTCCCTCCTCCACATGAATAGCAATATCCACATGCTTCTCATCCACAGGAATCACACTATCCGCAACGATCAGCGCATCGCGATAACCCAGCTCACCATAGTAAGCCAGCAAGTTGTTCTTCGCCTCCTTATAGTTAGACTCGATAAACTTATGCTTCTTAAACCAGTTACGCATTCCCCTCCCCTCATGAATCGTAGCCAGCACACCCTTACTGATGAGAGACCCCTTGAGTTTTCTGTCCTTAATGACCGTATTACCCTCCACCCTTATCTTACGTATGACAATCTTGCCATTCTTCCTAATATTGACCGTCACGATCACCTTGTCAGGCGCAGCAGGATCATCCTCCTGCAAGATCTCAATCTCAGCGTTCTTGTAGCCCTTCTCATCAAAATACCTCTGAGCCAGAATCTTTGCGCGATCGATCATATTAGGCGTCAGCTGATTATTCTTGACCAGCCCCAACTTAGACTCCAAATCCTGCCTATCACCCTTCTTCACCCCAGTATAACGCACCTCCGAGATACGAGGGCGCGTCATGAGTTTGACACACAGATAAGCCGAATCATCCACAATCGAATCCACCCCCACCGACACGTCTGAAAACAAGCCATTCTTCCAATACCTCTTGATTGCCCTCGTAATCTCAGCCCCAGGCACCGATATGCGATCCCCCACGCTGATACCCGACAGACGCACCAGCATCTTCTGGTCAAAATTAGGCAAGCCCTCCACCGTGATACTCTTGACCACCACCTGACGTGGCGTACGACTATAGTCCACCGTCACCGTCGTATCACGTCGCACCCACTGAGCCCATGAAGGCAACACCTGCCCCCACAAAGCCAGCATCACCACACACACTATAATATAATACCTATTTCTGCTCATCAGTAATCTGTTCTCCAGTTTTTCCATACCTTCGCTGCCTCAACTGATACACCGCGATAGCCTCCCTCAGCGCCGCCTCATCAAAATCAGGCCACAACGTATCCGTAAAATAAAACTCCGAATAAGCACACTGCCATAACAGATAGTTACTCAGCCGCAACTCACCACTCGTACGAATCAGCAAGTCAGGATCAGGCATAAACGACGTAGCCAAATGCTCAGCCATCACCCCCTCGTCAATATCCTCCACCCTGAGCACTCCATCCCTCACCTTGCCAGCGATCACACGCGCAGCCTCCGTCATCTCCCAACGGCTGCTGTAGCTCAATGCCACCACCATCGTCATGCCCGAATTCGCAGCAGTACGCTCCTCACACTCCGCCAGCCGCCTCTGTACGCCCAGCGGCAGCCGATCCCTTTGGCCAATCATGCGAAACCTCACATTATTCTTCATAAAAATCTCATCCTCGAGATTCGTCAACACCAAGTCCATCAGTGTCTCAATCTCCTGCGCAGGACGATTCCAATTCTCCGTGCTAAACGTGTACAGCGTCAGAAACTTCACCCCGAGATGCACAGCCTCCTCCGTGATTCTTCTCACAGTCTCCACCCCCCTCACATGACCAGCCGAACGCGGCAGCCCCTGAGCCTTGGCCCATCTGCCATTGCCATCCATGATAATAGCAATATGCTCAGGTATACGATTCAAATCTAATTGTTGCATTTACGATATTTTGGACTGATGTCATACGTCACACACAACATCAGGAAAGTATACGAATCCTTATTTTTCAAAAAACCACTCTTGATGAAATACGGATCATTCAGTGCCGCCGCATCAAGTCTATCAGTCGTAGAGAAGCGATGCGTGTACTCGAAGATCAAGTTCACCCTCGGCCTCACCTTGTATTTCACACCCAGCCCCACAGGGATATTCATACCGAAACATCCCCCATCAGCATTCCAGCCCAAAGTCCCCCCGATTCCCAACACAGCATACGGAGTAATCCTCGACAGTTTCTTATAGCCCGGTCCCAGTCCATATCCCCAGAAATTCAGCTCAAACTGCGCCCCCAAGTCAATCACATTAGAACGAAACGACACCACCCCCGCAGGCACCGTACTTCCCACCTCCTCAGGCAAGAAATACCCCTGCGACGAGCCGCTGAAATTACCATACGCCAGATTAAACTTCACCCCCATCCTCGGATTAAAATTACGCCTCAACGACACCATCGCCGCCACACTCGCCCCCCGAAAAGGAGAAGCATTAGCATCACCCCAATAGTAGCACAACCCCAAGCCACCACCAATGTCCATCTTGTACTCAAGCACATCCTGCTGAGCATGGACAGCGGCAAAAGCCCCCTGCACCACAAGCAATATGACCGACACCCACCTCATCACTCCACCGAAGCAACACCAGCACACACCAATTTACCCCCAGCCAGAATCCACAGCCTTCCCCCCTCGTCAACCACAGCAGACACAGGCAGCGAAACGTCCAAAGACTTCAACATCTCAGGCACAGTCAGCCCCTGACACACCCTCCACGACAAGCCATGATTCGAACTCTCCCACAACACCACATCACCCACACCATTCGTGACCGCCCCCCGATCAAAGCCCACAGCCAACACCCTACCCCCATAAAACACCAGCTGCAATCCAATCAAATCAGGCAACAAGTGCCCCTGCCCCACTACCGCAGCATTATACATCCACACCTCCCCCTCCTCAAAACGCGTCCCGTCCCAGTCATACCACGCCTTAAGCCAAAAATCCACTCCCCCCGTCACAGCCCCACCGCCGCAAGCCAGCAACAGATGATTCGTATCATCATCCCCAGCATACGAAGCAAAACGCAGACTCCCCTCATTACCCTCAATCAGGCCACTCCCCCCGTCCATCGAATCCTCAGTCAAAACCATCGAAGCCAAATTCAACCTCCACAGTCTACCCTCACCCACACAATACAAACAATCTACACCCACGCCCACCAAAGACAGCCCCTTCACCCCAGAGTCGACGTCCATCGCCGACCAAGTCAATCCATCACGACTCACAAACAAAGCCCCCTCGCCGTCCGAAGCATACACAACCTCACCCCCGATACCCCTACACACCGACCCCAGCCGAGCCACCCCATCAAGATTCGTCCTCACAGCCTCACCCACAGACCACACCCCGTCCTCTCCACACACGAGACCACGCACGAAGCAATTCCCCTCGCCCCACGCCTTAGACATCAGCACCGCCGAGCCCCCCATATCCACCAGCCCCACACTATCAGCACCAAGCCTCCCCACAGACTCATCCACCAACACCCACTCAGAATCCCCAGACGGAGTCCCCTCACGCGTCAGCCAAAACCTATACACACGCTCGTCCCTCGCCTCATTAGCAGCCACCACCTTAAACAGCAGCGGGCTACTCAAATCCAAAGTATCCTCCGCGTTATACAATCTCCACTCGTCACCCTCCCAATGATTCTCAGGCAGATACAACAACTGTCCCCCCACATAGCCCACCGTAGCCGTCACCCTGTCAAGCACAGCATCAGAAGGCAGAGGCATGACATTAGTCACCGTCAGTCCATACTGATCTATCGACATCTTCACAGTACTCCCCGCCAACGACGAGCCACTCTCCCCCAACTTCACCGACCCCAACGTCACCCCCGTTATATAACAATCCGAAGACTCCACTACAGACTCCCCACTCCCCCCAACACACGAAGCAGACACCAAAGCAAACCCCGCGAGCAAACCACACAACAAAGCGCGACAAGCAAAATTACGTGCGTATGTAAACATTATAATCCAATTTGCGCACAAAGATACAACAAATAAAGCACAAATCCACCATCAGCCCCCACAAGACCCAGCCAAATTAAGTAAAATTAGCAATTTTGAGCCATCAACATCCATCGACTCCACCAGTTCAGCACATTTCAGTACAGGAGCAAACACCACACCATTCCCCCTCAAGTCAAGCCCCGAACCCCGAGCAGACAGCTCCACCCGAGCCCTATCCCACAGCCCCTCATCAATAAAGCTCTGCAACAACTTCGCGCCCCCTTCCACTACCAAATGCTGCACCCCACGTTTATGCAAGTCAAGCAAAATCTCAGACAAAATCTCGCCGCGATACACCACAGTCTCCCCCTCCAGCATCGCCAGCCCCTCAGGCAACCTCCCCCGACGATCGATTGTCACACGCAAAGGAGTCCTGCCCTCCCACAAACGCGCCGTCAGCAAAGGATTGTCATTGATAGCCGTATCCGTCCCCACCATAATAGCCTGACAACGAGTACGAAGCCTATGCACCAACATCATCCCGAAATCAGACGAAATCCTCAGCCTGCCACCCCTGACCCCAATCACCCCATCTGAAGTCTGCGCCCACTTTAGCGTCACATACGGCCTATGCCTCAACTGCGACGACAGAAAATACGGATTCAACTCACGACACTCCTCCTCCAGCACCCCCGTGACCACCTCAATACCAGCCTCACGCATACGCCTGATACCCTCACCATTCACCCTCGGATTAGGATCCGACATACCTACCACCACACGCCTCAACCCAGACGAGATAATCAAGTCACAACACGGCGGCGTCTTCCCCCAATGCGAACAAGGCTCAAGCGTCACATACAACGTACACCTCGGCAGCAAGTCCCTATCCCCCACAGCATCAATTGCATTCACCTCAGCATGAGGTCCACCACACCTACGGTGAAACCCCTCACCCACGATACGCCCATCACACACCACCACAGCCCCCACCATAGGATTAGGAGCCGCCCCAGCCTCACCACAACGAGCCAGACACAACGCACGCCTCATAAACGCCACGTCCATCTCCCCCACACCATTTTCAAACAAATCATCCATATACATACACACAATTCAAATTAAAAACCGTATCTTTGCACACACAACGACACACAAACAACGACGTGACATACAGACAGCAACTCCAACAGCACTACGGCACACGCGAAGGCCAAGCCCTCTACCGCCACATCCTCGAAGAAGTCTTCCAGCTCAGCCAGACAGACATACTCCTCGGCAAAGATAGCAAATTATCCCCACAACACCAACAACAACTCC
>CALZJL010000094.1 GCA_945787625.1 uncultured Prevotellaceae bacterium | reverse complement strand
TACTCTTCGGCATTCCACAGGACTACCTCCTCGTGTTTGTCACCATACATGTCTGATACGATTTCCTTGTAGTAGCACGTTGCCATCACTCCTTGCAGGCGATTGGACGGTACTGATTCGTATACGTAGCCTGAGGGGTCGAGTATCGGGCTGACCAATGGGTATGGCTTCTCTTCCTCTTCTTCCTCTTCCTCCTCGGTGTTGCACTTCAGTGCACTGACTCTGCGCTTGAGGTCGGTAACGACGGCCTTGAACTTGTCGCTATATGCCTTAGCTACGATATCGTTGCTGATAATCGTGCCCAATGACACTGCTGAAGCTGCCAACGATAGTCCGCTGGTGGGCACTGCTGCTGCAATGCTTCCCTGCAGAGACGTGCTTGATGCTGTATTGGCGAGAATCACGCCA
Organism: uncultured Prevotellaceae bacterium; assembly: GCA_945787625.1. The sequence goes on along the minus strand of CALZJL010000094.1, from coordinate 5,124 downwards.
AGATAGAACGAACCTGCTTCTATGCCTGATGCGACGATGTCTCCACGCACGGTCTGCGCATTCGCTTCGTCGTCCGGACATGGTATTGTCATGGCATAGAGGTCAACCAGTTTTCTCAAGTCTGCGAGAGCGTCCTTCAGGGTAAACATGAAGCCGAATATGCCAAATGCCTTACATGAGTTGGGGCCTACGCGATACTGCTTGAGGTTGCTGTTGATGAAATCAAGCACCTTGCGGTTTGACTCCTTGGCTGCAATGACGTTTCTGATCTCTGCTTCAATGGCTCCAAGCTTTGAGGTATTGCCTCCTCTCTGGTAGACTAACAGCTTGTCAAAGAGTGTGGCTATGACGTCAGAGTACTTCTTGTTTGACTTGATGATTGTGGCCTCAAGGGCATCTATTGCATCGGAGACGCCATTCACGGCATTCTGCAACTCCTGTAGTGCACTTGAGATTTGGTCACACAAGGTCTTTACCCCTTCTATGTCATTGCTGACTACCATATCATACAGGTCCGAGCCGTGACGTACGACGATGCGGACGTTCTGCGACAGGTCTACGAGACTGATACCCTCTGCATCTATGAGAATGTATACGAAGTTTCCGTCAGTCTTTGGCATGAGCTTGTAGCCTGCATCGACAAGGCTCTCATGGCTGAGATCCTCGCAGTCCTTCAGCTCTATACCCTCCAGGTATTCCTGCAGTTGGGAGAGGTCCGCTACGTCTATGCCAAAAAGTCCGTCGAGGCTTACGATGTCGTCGCCCGAGTTCATGATTTCTGCAATTTCTGCAATCAGTGCATCGACGTCGCTATCCGTGACCTCGCCCTGATCATTGAAGGTGTATGAACTGCCGACTCTTGCTGCCAACTGCTCCATCAGTGACTTCTGGCTCTCAAAGTCGAAGGATTCTGCATTCATAGACTCGGAGAGTCGGGTCATCAGAGCGTCGAGCTCTTCGTTGCCGCTGTTCATTCTGTCGAGTGAAGCCTGAAGATTGTTGACGGCGACACTGACCATCTCGGAATCGAGACATACTGGTGTGTCACTATCTATCTCGACCTTCACTCCGACAGGCAGGCTGCTGCTCGTGAAATATCGTGAAGCAACCCATTTGCCCAATTTGGCATTGTAGGTCGCAGGCAGTCTGTACCACTCGTTGTGGTCGGTGTATACCTTGATTGTGACTCCCTTGATATTGTCGTTGTGACTTGACAACTTGGCAAGGAAGGTGAAATCAGTTGCTGAGTAGAACGAATACGAATTGGAGCTCGTCTTGGCATTGAGCAGGTCGAATGTGACTGACACATTGCGTCTGAGCCAACCGTTGAAGAACGACATCTCGACTGTCTCTGCCACTACGTAATCTTCGTTGTACGTGCAGGATTTTGTCTCGCTCTGCATCTCAATGCCTGTCTTTGTCAGGACCTTGGCGTAGATATTGTAAGTGTTGAGGTTGCACGGCGATGGCAGACCTACGCTTAACGACCAGTAACCGTTTGCTAGGGCCTTGGTCGTACCGAGCATTACGTCGTCAGAATAGACCGTCACCTGCGAACCGCCGACAGCTACGCCGCTGACAACGATGTCGGAGCTCTGAGTCTCACGAGGCACCTTGATGCCAAGGCTCTCCACGGTATACTCCACATTGCCTATGGGTTGGTTGATACTCTTGCCGTTGAGCGAGAACATCACTGATGCATTTGGAGCATATTTTCCGCTCTGAGTGGGAATGACACAGAAGCGTACTCGGTCGGCCTTGTTGTCAAGGCGCACTCTCAGCTTGTTGTCTGCATAGTCATACAGAGCTATGTCTGAGCCTACCATTACGGAATTGTCTACCAACGACGTTCCCTTGGGAAGCTCTACATTCAGTTCTACATCGGAAACGCTCTCGCTGACTACGTCCTTGAAGTCTATCTTTGCAGTCATCGTCAGATAGTTGCCTGCGACGATACTGTTCTTGTTGACAGAGAATGAAGTACCGCTACCTGTATAGTAGAACTTGCTCTCGTCAAAGAAAGGTATCAAGGCGTTCCTGACTGTCGAAATAACGCCGCTCTTCACCTCGACTCTGTTGACTATGTAATCCACGTCTTGTCTCAGACCGGCTTCCTCATACTTGCCCAGATTGTAGATCGAGCCGAAGAAGTCGCTCTCACCCATAGTGACAAGGGAGTATTCTCCGTCTGTCAGGTTACTGATTGAGATGTTGGCCGAGCGATATGGATACTTGCTCACGAGGTTGCCCTCCGAGTCGTAAAGTATGGCTATGACCTTGCTGTTTTCGGTAGTGGTGAACGAAGCCTTTATTCCGCCGAGCTCAACAATAGGTACTGTCACCCTCATACGGCAGTTCTCGTCGACCACACCTGCTACGCTCACGGGCATGAACGAATTGTTCTTGCTCGATGCCGTTATCCTCAGTTCGTCGCCAGTCTCGACGTCCTGCAGAAGTACAATCGTCGGATACTGAATGTTGAACTGAGTGATTTCGCTCTGAGTCGTAACATTGAAGATTGAGTACGCCACATTGGAATAGTTGGAGTAGGAATTCTCTACCGTGCCCTCCGTACCACCTACGGCACTCGTCGTAAAGGTATAGTCCGTAGTGATGACTGCCCCGTTGATAGGCTTGAGACGAATCTCATCCAGGGTAAGCTCAGAGGAGCCCAGCTCGTCTGCACTCAACTCCATATTCTGGCTCACATAGTCAGCCGAAGCAAAGACGAGAGAGGTCGGAGCCACAAATGCCTCAAACGAGTACACACCGCGGCTGTCTGTCCTGACCGAATAAGACTTCGTATAGATGCCGTTGAGAGTCTGTGTGACAGTGACTGTGGCGTCTGCCAACATCGTCATATTCATTCTGTCAGACACCTTTCCACTGATGAGAATCTTCTCCATAGGCTGGAGGCTGAACGTTATCATATTCTCATCGTCTACAACCTCGTGGGTCTGCGGCTGTGGCAGCACGTACTGCATGGCAAGCTCGTCCGGAAGGTTGACCATACACTTCAGGACATTGCCCGAAATCTGTCCGCCGACCCTGACATCGTCACCGACAAACACGCCCTTGGCATTGTACCATTGTACACGGCAGAGCGAAGTGACATCATTCTCGCCTGCAAACACCTTGACATACACGTCGCGGAACTCCTTCATGCCGTCTGCTTCAAAGCTGACGCTTATGTTTTCGTCCTGGACGCTGATGTCAGTAATCGTAGCCAACACGTCGCCCGATGCTGTCTTGAGATAAGCGTTGTACTGAGTGTTCTTGACGATATTGTTGAAGATGTAATTTATACGGTCAGTGATGACATAGCGATACTTCTGACCGGACTTGACGTTGACCAGTTCGAGCTGCGAATTCTTGTATCTGCCATCACTGCACACCTCAGGCAGACATACCTCTACGCTCACCACCTGATCCTGTATGGGCGCGATGGTGATGACACCCGACTCGACATACTCCTGCCAGCCCTCTGCACTCTCATACAGACGGACAGACGATGCCGGCACGTAGACAATCAGACCCTCGCTCACGCCGTCAAACACTCGGGCGCCGAGGCTCGGAGGAACAGTGCTGTAGCTGGTCAACTCGCTCAGAGCAGTAGCGTCCTTGAAAGCATCACTCTCTATGGCAGTCACGCTCGGAGGCAGCAGCAAACGGTTTATGTTGCTGTTGCCCCAAAAGCATGCGTAAGGTATGGCGTCCACAGCCGACGTTCGGCTCAGGTCAACCGTCGTACACGAAGGATAGTTGCCGAAATAGAAAAGGTCTTTCGAACTCAGTTCGCCAGCCACGACAATCTTGGTCACGGCCTCTGGGTCATCGTTCGCAGCCTTATCTATCGCCCACGACATATTGCCAGGAGTGAAATAGTCCACAATCACCTCACCCGTATAAGGATCAAAATGATTAGAACCAGGTATTACGGGACTGGTCGGATTATATCGGTAAACGGCAGTCAGAGCCAAGTCATGTTCGGGCATTGCGAAATAATACCTTGAGGAGGTCGACACCGTATCGCCCTTCTCGTCTGCCCAATAGACAAACTCGAAACCTGACATCGGCCAAGTCCACAGTCCTATCTCCTCGCCGGCAGCATATTTGTACTGATTGCTGACATTGATTCCTGCTGCACCCTTTGGCGTCACGTTGACACTGAGGGTATAGGACAGGGTCGGAGTGTCGGGCAGAGGAGGGTTTTCAGGGTTGTAGCCCTCTGTCTGCGACGAAGCAGACAGGGAGCACAACCATGCACTTATTATAATAATGTACTTATTCATAAAGCGGATAGTTTGTTAGATACTATTTCTGAACAGTAACCTTGCCGTTCTTGATAACGACGCCATTGTACTTCTGGCCCTTCTCAATCCTGATACCACCGAGATTGTAGCCGTCGACATCAGCCTCGTTGCCCTCCACGCCTTCGATACCAGTGGCCTCACCAGCGAAATGGAGAGTAAATCTGTCGTTATAGGTACCAGCCTTTGCAGAGAATGTATATGACTCACCGTCAGACAGACTGACTGTCACGCCCGTCACATGGTCGCAAAGCACTACACCTTCAGCAGAGTTCTTGCCAAGAGCGATACTGTACTCACCGTCAACGCTGCAGTATACACCAAGATTGACCACGCCTGAGAGCATCGGACGCTCGTTGATAGCATACTTGACGTTGCCGTAAAGCGTATAGAGCTGAGATACGGTAGGATCAGAGTTGCTGAACTTAGAAGCATCGCAAGACACCTCGTAGAGAGCACTTGCCTCCGGATTGATTACCACGCGCGTGCGGTCAGAAGACTCGCCGTTGCTCAACGTGAAGTTGAACACCTTGCGAACTCCGGCGTCGAACACACGAGCACCAGAAGCATCCATATCGCGCACTAATTCATTAGTCTGACGACCTTCAGCCAGGAATGTCACAGAAGGCTGCTCGACCGGACGCTGCAGGAAGAATGCCTCACCCGGGCTGAGGATATAGTCATCGTCAGCAGGGCTGAATGCCTCATAGTTCTGTGTTGCGCTGTTCCAGACGATAAACGGAGCACTCAGATCCATATAGCGGCTGTCATAGTAAGATGGGTAAGGATTGCCGATGAAGTTCCAGCTGCTGTT
>CALZJL010000093.1 GCA_945787625.1 uncultured Prevotellaceae bacterium | reverse complement strand
GAAAACTACAAATACCCCACCCTCGACCTGCTCAAGCATTACAACATCGACTCGACGATAGACATGGAAGAGCAGCAGGCCAACAAGAACCGAATCATACAGGTTCTTCTCGATTTCGGCGTCAAGATAGTAAGCATCAAAGCCACCGTCGGGCCCACCATCACCCTCTACGAGATTACCCCCGCCCCAGGAGTACGCATTTCCAAGATACGTAACCTCGAAGACGACATCGCACTCTCACTATCAGCCCTTGGCATACGTATCATAGCCCCTATACCAGGCAAAGGCACCATAGGTATCGAAGTCCCCAACGCCAAGCCCCAGATTGTATCCATGGAGAGCATCTGCAACTCACGCAAGTTCCAGGAAACAACATTTGAGCTCCCCATAGCCCTCGGCAAGACCATCACCAACGAAATCTACATGGCAGACCTCGCCAAGATGCCACACCTACTCGTAGCCGGAGCCACAGGACAAGGTAAATCCGTAGGTCTTAACGCCATAATCACCTCCCTGCTCTACAAGAAGCACCCAGCCGAGCTCAAGCTCGTCATGGTAGACCCGAAGAAAGTAGAGTTCTCCGTATACAACCCCATAGTCAACCACTTCCTCGCACAAGTCGAAGGCAACGAAGGCGAAGAGCCCATCATCACAGACGTACAGAAAGTAGTCCAGACACTCAAGTCGCTCTGCGTCGAGATGGACGAACGCTACGACCTGCTCAAGAAGGCAGGAGCACGCAACTTGCGCGAATACAACGATAAGTTCAAGTCTCGCCACCTCAACCCCGACAACGGACACCGCTTCATGCCCTACATCGTCGTAGTCATCGATGAGTTTGGCGACCTCATCATGACCGCAGGCAAGGAAATCGAGCTCCCCATCTGCCGCATAGCCCAATTGGCACGCGCCGTGGGCATACACATGATTATAGCCACACAGCGACCCACCACCAACATCATCACCGGCACCATCAAGGCCAACTTCCCAGCCCGTATGGCATTCAAAGTAAGTGCCATGATAGACAGCCGTACCATACTCGACCGCGGCGGAGCCCAGCAGCTCGTAGGCAAGGGCGACATGCTCATACTCAACGGAGCCGAGCCAGTACGCGTACAATGTGCCTTTGTCGATACCCCCGAAGTCGAAGCCATCACACGCTACATAGCATGTCAGCAGAGCTACCTCGGCCCAGCACCCTTGCCACCAGTACCCATGGACGGCGACGACGCAGGCCCGGCAGATGCCGATATGCAGAACCTCGACCCCATGTTTGAAGAAGTAGCACGTCTCGTCGTGCAGACCCAGCAAGGCTCCACCTCGATGATACAACGCAAATTCTCCATAGGATACAACCGCGCCGGTCGTCTCATGGACCAGCTCGAAGTGGCAGGAATCGTAGGACCGGCACACGGCAGCAAGCCACGCGAAGTCCTCGTCCAAGGCGACGTAGAGCTCCTCCATATCCTCGACGGACTAAAGTAAGGAAATAAACAAAAACCGACAACGATGAACGACAGAATCCTCCTTAGCATCATAGCCATTCTGCTAATTGCGAGAACTCCGCTCCACGCCCAGACCCCGATGCAGATTCTCGACAAGACAGCAGCCGTCATCAACGGAAGTGACGGACTCGGCGGCAACTTTACCGTCACCACTTTCGATGGCAACACCCCACGCGACAAAGTCACAGGTACCATACAACTCAAAGGTCAGATGTATTTCCTCAAGACGCCACAGATCACCACGTGGTACAACGGCCGCAAGATGTGGACCTACATACAAGGCTCCGACGAAGTAAGCCAGACCGTCCCGACCGACGAAGAGCTGCAGCAATCCTCCCCCACAGCCTTTCTCAGCATCTACAAGAAAGGCTACAAGCTCAGCAGCAAGACAGCCTCTCTACGAGGCAAGTCCACATGGGAAGTCACCCTCAGCTCAAAAAGCAAGAAAAATTCCACCCCACAGACCATCATAGTCAACATCGACAAGCAGACCTCCCTCCCCATGTGCGTCCGCATACGCCACCAAGGCCAATGGACCCGCATCTCCATGAGCGGAATCAAGACCCTCCGCGACCTCAGCCCCTCACAATTCGACTTCCCCAGCAAGGACTACCCCCAAGTACAAGTCATCGAACTCTGACACCACAACCCCAGACGCCCATTGAAACACAAAATAACACCACATTTAAGAATATTTTTATACCCAAAAGCACACATAATAAAAATAAAGTTGTAAATTTGCACAAGAAACAAGATATAGTCGCACTGGTTTGATCGGGATTCTCATCAATTAAATCAACAAACCGAGGTCACTTCAGATGTCAATGGCGAGCCGCCACCGAGCGGATTACAAAGATTTCAGAACCCTCAAATCCTGTCAAAAAGGAGTTTCATCACATCACCAGTGCGACTTTTTTATCCACACAAAACATTATGCTTCAGAAAATCGAAGAAATAAGGGCAGAAGTCCAACAGCTCACAGCCACCACGCCCGAAGAGGCAGAACAACTCCGCATCAAGTACCTCAGCAAGAAAGGACAAGTCACGATGCTCATGGAGCAATTTCGCAACGTACCAGCCGAGCAGAAGCGAGAGTTAGGCAAGAAAATCAACGAGCTCAAACAGTTCACCCAAGACAAGATCAACAGCCTCAAAGAGCAGGTCGCCACGACTCTTGCCTCAGGTCCGCAGATAGACCTCACACGAAGCCCCTACCCCATTCCCCTCGGCACACGTCACCCCCTCTCCATCGTCAAGAACGAAATCGTCGACATATTCTCACGTCTCGGCTTTACCATGGCAGAAGGTCCCGAAGTCGAAGACGACTGGCACGTATATAGCAGCATGAACTTTGCCGACGACCACCCCGCCCGCGACATGCAGGACACATTCTTCGTCGAGGCACACCCCGATATCATACTACGCTCCCACACCTCCAGCGTACAGTCACGCGTCATGGAGCGAAGCCAGCCCCCCATACGAGTCATCTGCCCGGGCCGCGTGTACCGCAACGAAGCCATTAGTGCCCGTGCACATTGCTTCTTCCATCAGGTAGAAGGCCTGTATATCGACAAAGGCGTCAGCTTCACCGACCTCAAGCAGGTACTACTGCTCTTCGCACAAGAGATGTTTGGCGAGAAGACCCAGATACGTCTACGCCCATCATACTTCCCCTTCACAGAGCCAAGTGCCGAGATGGACATTTCATGCCACCTCTGCGGAGGCAAAGGCTGCTCATTCTGCAAGCAGACAGGTTGGGTAGAAATCCTCGGTTGCGGCATGGTAGACCCAGCCGTACTCGAAGCAGGCGGTATCGACCCCACCCAATACACAGGCTACGCATTCGGCATGGGCATCGAGCGCATCACCAACCTCAAGTACCAAGTCAAAGACTTGCGCATGTTTAGCGAAAACGACGCACGTTTCCTCGACGAATTCAAATCAGCATATTAAAAAAAACACAACAAGACGTATACAAATACGATACAGGTTTGGAATCACGAAAGTTTCCAAACCTATCTTTTATAAACACACAAACCAGCAGCTATGGCAAAGATAACAAAAGAAATGGCACTCGCCTACCACTCCAGCGGCAAACCAGGCAAGATAGAAGTAACCCCCACCAAGCCCTACAGCACCCAGACCGATCTCTCGCTCGCCTACTCCCCAGGCGTAGCCGAACCATGTCTGGAGATACAGAAAAACCCCGACGACGCCTACCGATATACCAGCAAAGGCAACCTCGTAGCCGTCATATCCAACGGCACAGCAGTCCTCGGCCTCGGTGACATAGGAGCCCTCTCAGGCAAGCCCGTCATGGAAGGTAAAGGTCTCCTCTTCAAGATTTACGGCGGCATCGACGTCTTCGACATCGAAATAGACGAGAAAGACCCCGACAAATTCATCACCGCCGTCAAAGCCATAGCCCCCACATTCGGCGGCATTAACCTCGAAGACATCAAAGCCCCCGAATGCTTCGAAATCGAGCGACGTCTCAAAGCCGAGCTTGACATACCCGTCATGCACGACGACCAGCACGGCACAGCCATCATCTCCAGCGCAGGACTCCTCAACGCCCTCGAAGTAGCAGGCAAGAACATACAAGACGTTAAAATCGTAGTCAACGGAGCAGGAGCCGCCGCCATCTCATGCACCAGACTATACTGCGCCCTCGGAGCACAACGCCACAACATACTCATGCTTGACTCCAAAGGCGTCATTACAGACGACCGTCCTGATCTCAGCCCCGAAAAGCAGGAATTTGCCACCACACGCCGCGACGTACACACCCTCGCCGAAGCCATCAACGGAGCCGACGTATTCCTCGGTCTGAGCAAAGGCAAAGTACTGACCCAAGAGATGGTCAGCACCATGGCAGACAATCCCCTCGTCTTTGCCCTCGCCAACCCAGAACCCGAGATCACCTACGAAGAAGCCATAGCAGCACGCCCCGACGTCCTCATGTCCACAGGTCGCAGCGACTACCCCAACCAAATCAACAACGTCATAGGCTTCCCCTATATCTTCCGCGGCGCCCTCGACACAGCCTCCACCTCTATCAACGAAGAGATGAAGCTTGCTGCCGTCAGGGCCATAGCAGCCCTTGCCAAGAAGCCCGTCCCCGATGTAGTCAACGAAGTATACCACGTCAACAACCTCAGCTTCGGGCGAGACTACTTCATACCCAAGCCCGTAGACCCACGCCTCATCACCGAAGTCTCCATGGCCGTAGCCAAAGCCGCCATCGACAGCGGCGTAGCACGCAAGCACATCGACGACTGGGACTCCTACGCTGCCCACCTACGCCAGATTATGGGTCAAGAGAGCAAACTCACACAACAGCTCTACGACACCGCCCGACGCAATCCCCAGCGCGTAGTCTTCGCCGAAGGCATACACCCCACCATGCTCAAAGCCGCCGTACAAGCCCACGGCGAAGGCATCTGCCACCCCATACTCCTGGGCAACGACGAAAAGATAGCCAAGATAGCAGCCGAGCTCGAACTCAGCCTCGACGGCATCGAAATCATCAACCTCCGCCACGACCGCGAAGCCGAACGCCGCGAACGCTACGCACGCATACTGACCGACAAGCTACAACGCCAAGGCTACACCTACGAAGAAGCCAACGACAAGATGTTCGAACGCAACTATTTCGGCATGATGATGGTCGAGACAGGCGAAGCCGACGCCATGATCACAGGACTATACACCAAATACAGCAACACAATCAAAGCCGCCAAAGAAGTCATCGGCATCAGACCCGGCTACGACCACTTCGCCACCATGCATATACTCAACTCCAAGCAAGGCACCCATTTCATAGCCGACACCCTCATCAACCGCCACCCCGGAGCCGCCACCCTCTACGACGTAGCACGCCTTGCCGAAGAAACCGTCCGCCTCTTCAACCAAGAGCCCGTCACCGCCATGATAAGCTACTCCAACTTCGGCTGCGACAAGGAAGGCACCCCCGTCTACGTACACCAAGCCGTCGAACGCCTCCAAAGCGAAGACCCCGACCGCCTGCTCGACGGAGAGATGCAAGTCAACTTTG
>CALZJL010000092.1 GCA_945787625.1 uncultured Prevotellaceae bacterium | reverse complement strand
AACCTTATAACCTCAAAAATTGTTTTTCCATAAAATAATGCTTATCTTTGCGTCTTGATTATGGAAAAGGTTAGTATTTTTGAACGTCCTGTGTGGGTGTCGGTGTTGGCTCTGACTGCTGCGGTGTCGTGGGGGTGGGCTTATCCGTTGATAAAGTTGGGGTTTGAGTCGTTGGGTATCACGGCTGATATGACGGGTGGTAAGTTGTTGTTTGCTGGTGTCAGGTTTGCTCTGGCTGGGGCAATAGTGCTTGCGTTGGCAAGGGTGATGGGGAAGGATTTCGCTCTGAAGCGTGACGGGCGTGGTGGAGGTGTGTGGGGTGTGGTGGCTTTTGTGCTTGCGTTTAGTATGCTCAACACGTTTTTGCATTATATGTGTTTCTATATCGGACTGTCGTATAGTTTTGGGTCGAGGGCGGCTATTCTGAACTCGCTGAGTGTGTTTGTGACGGTTATTGCGGCGTGTGTGCTATTTGCTTCGGATCGCTTTACACTGCGTAAGGTGGTGGGGTGTATGGTGGGTTTCGCTGGTATAGTGATGCTGAATCTCGGGGGTGAGGGGAGTGGTGAGTTTACGTGGTTGGGTGATGGTATGATTGTGATGAATGCGTTGAGTGGGGCTGGGGCTTCGCTGATGACGAGGGGCTTGGGGAGACGTGTCGATGTGTTTGTGGGGACGGGACTTAGTCTGCTCATCGGTGGTGTGGGACTTGTGGGTGTGGGTTGGTGTATGGGGGGCGTATGGCCTGTGTTTTCGTGGTGGGCTGGGGTAGTCTTGGCTTTGCTGGTGGCTATTTCGGCTCTGAGCTTCTCTATTTATAACAGGTTGTTGGTGTGCAACCCTGTGGGGCGTGTGGCTATCTATAATTCGCTTATCCCGGTAGTGGGGGCGGTGACTTCGTGCCTTTGTCTGGGTGAACCTTTCTTGTGGAACTATGTCACCGCCGCTGTGCTTGCTACCGTGGGAATCTACCTTGTCAATACTCGTCCCAGGCCTTGATGGCGAGGTCGTCGAGACTCATGGTGGTGAAGGCCTGGATAAAGGCTGAGGCGAGGCGTGAGTTGGTGATGAGTGGTATGTTGTAGTCGATGGCTGCGCGTCGGATTGTGTAGCCGTTGCTGAGCTCGTGGGTACTGAGGTTTTTTGGTATGTTGATGACGAGGTCTATCTGTTTGTGGCGTATCATGTCGTGGGCTTGTGGTTGGGCGTCGTCGCCTGGCCAGTGGACTTGCTGGCATTCTACTCCGTTGTCGATGAGGTAGCGGTATGTGCCTGGTGTGGCATAGAGGGTGTAGCCTGAGGCTGTGAGCTGACGGCATGGCTGGAGTAGGGCTGCTTTTTGTTTGGCATCGCCTGATGAGATTAGTATGGTCTTGCGGGGTATGCTCAGTCCTACGGAGAGCATGGACTTGAGTATGGCGCAGTTGGTGTCGTCTCCGAGGCAGCCTACTTCGCCTGTACTGCTCATGTCGACGCCGAGGACTGGGTCGGCTTTCTGAAGGCGGCTGAAGGAGAACTGTGAGGCTTTGATGCCTACGTAGTCGATGTCGAACTCTGTCTTGGTGGGACGCTCGTAGGGGGCGCGAAGCATTGTCTTGGTTGCGAGTTCGATGAGGTTTATCTTTAGGACTTTGCTGACGAAGGGGAAGGAGCGGCTGGCGCGGAGGTTGCACTCGATGACCATGATGTCGTTGTCGCGTGCCATAAATTGGATATTGAAGGGGCCTGAGATGTGTAGCTCGGTGGCTATCTTGCGTGCTATCTTTTTGATGCGGCGCATGGTCTCGTAGTAGAGCTTCTGGGCGGGGAATTGTATGGTGGCATCGCCTGAGTGTACGCCGGCGTACTCTACGTGTTCGGAAATGGCGTAGGCTATGATTTCGCCGTTGTCGGCTACGGCGTCCATCTCGATTTCTTTGGCTCCTTGGATAAAGCGGCTGATGACGACGGGGTGTTTGGGGCTGACGTTGGCGGCGAGACGGAGGAAGCGTTCGAGTTCTTCTTGATTGGAGCAGACGTTCATGGCTGCGCCTGAGAGGACGTAGCTGGGACGGACGAGGACGGGGAAGCCGACTTGGCTGATGAAGGTGTTGACGTCGTCCATGGTGCTGAGCTCTTTCCATGCTGGCTGTTGAATGCCGAGACGGTCGCACATGCTTGAGAACTGCTGGCGGTCTTCGGCGTTGTCGATGTAGCGGGCTTGGGTGCCGAGGATTGGGACTTGCTGATGGTCGAGTCGCATGGCGAGGTTGTTGGGTATCTGACCGCCTACGCTGAGTATGACGCCGTGGGGCTGCTCGATCTCGATGATGTCCATGACGCGCTCGAAGGTGAGTTCGTCGAAATAGAGGCGGTCGCACATGTCGTAGTCGGTGCTGACGGTCTCGGGGTTGTAGTTGACCATGACGGACTGGTAGCCTTGGTGGCGTGCGGTCTGTAGGGCGTTGACTGAGCACCAGTCGAATTCTACTGACGAGCCTATGCGGTATGCTCCTGACCCGAGGACTATGATGCTGCCTGGGGTGGGGGTGATGTCGCTGGCGGTGCCGCTATATGTGAGATAGAGGTAGTTGGTCTGGGCTGGGAACTCGCCTGCGAGGGTGTCTATTTGCTTGATGACGGGCACGATGCCGAGCTCTTTGCGGCGGGTGCGGACTTGCATGCTTTCTTCGCCGTCGCCGAGGACTGATCGTGCTATCTGGTGGTCGCTGAAGCCTTTGCGCTTGGCTTCGCGGAGTAGGTCGGCGGGGACTTGGGTGATGTGGTCGTATCGGGTGAGGTGTGTGTCGGTCTCGACGATGCCTTTGAGTTTCTGCAGGAACCACTTGTCGATGTGGGTGAGCTGGTGTATGCGCTCTATGGTGTAGCCTGACTGCATGGCTTGGGCTATGACGAAGATGCGCTTGTCGGTGGGCTCGCTGAGGGCGGTGTCGATGTCGGAGACTGTGAGGTGCTTGTTTTGGACGAAGCCGTGCATGCCTTGGCCTATCATGCGTAGGCCTTTTTGTATGGCTTCTTCGAAGGTGCGTCCGATGGCCATGACTTCGCCTACGGATTTCATGCTTGAGCCGAGTTCGCGGTCTACGCCTTGGAATTTGCCAAGGTCCCATCGGGGTATCTTGCACACGACGTAGTCGAGGGCTGGCTCGAAAAAGGCTGAGGTGGTCTTGGTGACGGCATTATTGAGTTCAAAGAGTCCGTAGCCGAGTCCGAGCTTGGCGGCGATGAAGGCGAGGGGATAGCCTGTGGCTTTGGAGGCGAGGGCTGAGGAGCGTGAGAGGCGGGCATTGACTTCGATGACGCGGTAGTCTTCGGAGTCGGGGTCGTAGGCGTACTGTACGTTGCATTCGCCTATGATGCCTATGTGGCGGATAATCTTGATGCTCAGCTCGCGGAGTTTGTGGTAGTCGCGGTTGGAGAGGGTCTGGGAGGGGGCTACGACGATGCTCTCGCCGGTGTGGATACCTAAGGGGTCGAAGTTCTCCATGTTGCAGACGGTGATGCAGTTGTCGTAGCGGTCGCGGACGACTTCGTATTCGACTTCTTTCCAGCCTTTGAGGCTCTTTTCTACGAGTATTTGGGGTGAGAAGCTTAGGGCTTTGGTACCGATGGTGATGAGTTGCTGCTCGTCGTCGCAGAATCCTGAGCCGAGACCTCCGAGGGCGTAGGCTGCGCGTATGATTACGGGGTAGCCGAGGGTGGCTGCGGCTTGCTTGGCTTCGTCGAGGGTGTTGCAGGCTTGGCTCTTGATGGTGTTGACGTTGATCTGGTCGAGCTTTTCGACAAAGAGTTCGCGGTCTTCGGTGTCGATGATGGCTTGGACGGGGGTGCCGAGGACTTGTACGTCGTATTTGTCGAGGATGCCTTGCTGGTAGAGTTCTACGCCGCAGTTGAGGGCGGTTTGTCCGCCGAAGCTGAGGAGTATGCCGTCGGGGCGTTCTTTCTGTATGACTTTCTCTACGAAGTAGGGGGTGACGGGAAGGAAGTAGACGCGGTCGGCTACGCCTTCGGAGGTCTGGACGGTGGCGATGTTGGGGTTGATGAGTATGCTTTGTATGCCTTCTTCCTTGAGGGCTTTGAGGGCTTGTGAGCCTGAGTAGTCAAACTCGCCTGCTTCGCCGATTTTTAGGGCTCCTGAGCCGAGCAGGAGGACTTTCTTTATGTTGTGTGTCATAGGTTGGCTGATGGGGTTTGTTATATTATAATAAGGTGAAGAATTGCTGGAAGATGAACTCTGTGTCGGTGGGTCCTGAGCTGGCCTCGGGGTGGAACTGGGCTGAGAGCCAGGGCTTGGTCTTGTGGCGGATACCTTCGTTGGATCCGTCGTTCATGTTGACGAATTGTGGCTCCCAATCTGACGGGAGGGTCTGGGTGTCGACGGCATAACCGTGGTTTTGGGAGGTGATGTAGCAATGTGGGGTGGGCTGGCCGTCTTGTATGAGGCGTACGGGCTGGTTGTGTCCGCGGTGTCCGTATTTGAGCTTGATGACTTTGGCTCCTGCGGCGAGGGCGAGTATCTGGTTGCCCATGCAGATGCCGTAGATGGGTTTGTCCTGACGCATGAAAGTCCTGACGTGCTCTATGGTGGGGAGGCAGAGGTTGGGGTCGCCGGGGCCGTTGGATATGAAGAGTCCGTCGATGTCTTGGCTCATGGTGTTGAAGTCGTAGTCCCAGGGGACAACGGTGATGCTGACATCGTAGCGTAGGAGTTCGCGTATGATGTTTTGCTTGACTCCCATGTCGATGAGGCATACTTTTTTGCTGCCGTTGCCGTAGTGCTCGACTTGCTTGGTGCTGACGATGGCTACTTGGTTGACGAGGTTGGGGTCTTCGATGGCGATGTCTTCGTGCCCTTCGAAGATTATCTTGCCTGGCATGGAGCCGTGTTCGCGTAGTATCTTGGTGAGCTCGCGTGTGTCGATGCCTTCGATGCCTACAATCTTTTCTTCGTTGAGCCATTGTGAGAGGGAGCGGTTGGCCATCCAATGACTGTATTGCTCGGAATAGTCGCTCACGACGAGGGCACGTACGTGGATGTGGCTGCTCTCATAATACGAAGAGAGCCCATTGGCTTCTTCTGAAGCTGTGGGGACTCCGTAATTTCCTACAAGGGGGAATGTCATCACTAATATCTGACCGCTGTATGAGGGGTCGGTGAGGCTCTCTGGGTAGCCCATCATGGCTGTGTTGAAGACGACTTCGCCGCTGATAGGACGTTCGTATCCGAAACTCGTGCCGTGGAACTGATGGCCGTCCTGAAGCACAAGGGTTGCTTTGGTTTTCATTTTTTTTTCTTTGTTGTTTGGGTGTTTGTTTTTTTGTTGGGTGTTTGTTGTTTGGTTGGGACTTATGCTGCTTGGTTGTTTATGGGACGTTTAATGGCTGTTTAATGACTGTTTAATGACTGTTTAACGAGTAGAACGTTTCCGATAAGCGAGAGTAGAGAAAGCTCGCTTGCTCTGCCGAGCGCAGGAAACGAAGGCGAAGCCAAACTAAACAGCTAAACAACTAAACAACAACCAAATCACATCCTCTTTATCCTCTCCATAGCTTCGATGCAGTCTTGACTGCTGCCGAAGGCTGTGAGTCGTATGTAGCCTTCGC
>CALZJL010000091.1 GCA_945787625.1 uncultured Prevotellaceae bacterium | reverse complement strand
ACCTCGGATTTCATCTGTACCTCAATCTTCAAAGGACGCTCATCACCGTGTCTTATCTTCACCCTTTCTATCGAGTTGGCAGAGTATTTGTGAATATCGCCAACCGTGGGGTTTGAGTTGATTTCGAGCGATATACGTGCGCGACCCTTAGTCATGTCGCAGCCATCGGCGACAAGTATGATTCCAGCCTCAAGCGAGTGTATGGGCTGAGTGCCCATGTGTCCGACGATGCCCTCCATGGCGAGAGAGCGGATTACCGTGCGGCGCACCACGTCAGCCTCATCAGGCAAAACCTTCACAAGCAGTTTGTCAATTATCGTGAAAGCTATGATGCTCGAATAGAACTCATGATTCTTGCGCCCCATGCTCATGCCGAAATCATGCATCATGGCAGCAATCATCACCGCAGCCACACTGTCGGCAAAGCTTCCTGCCCCCTCGTTCTCAAGATTGGTGGAGATATACGCCTCGTGCAGTATGGAGAGCATCTTCAGAGCATTGTACGTCACCATCTTCATGTGTACGGGACCGTGGTCATTATAACCAAGGCGCGATATGGAGACATTGTTGGCATAGTCCTGTATAGCCTTTATCTCTGCGTCGCCCAGCAGATAGTCAATCACCCTGCAAGGCAAGTCATCACCACCAGTCTGCTCCCTGACCATTCTGTCCACGAGCGAGATAATCTTCTCTTCAACCGTCAATTCCTTAGGAGTCTTGGAGTTTTCCATATTACATTCATTTAGTTGTGCGACATAATCAAAAACCAAGGCGAAGATAAAGCAAAAAATTGAGAAAAACTAAAAGGTCACGATAAAAAACCGTGACCTTTCACATTTATTATTACTTTCCATTAACTGTTAACCGAGTATGCTGAGCAGTATACCCGCAGCCACGGCGCTTCCTATCACGCCTGCCACGTTCGGCCCCATAGCGTGCATCAGCAGGAAGTTGCGCGGATCAGCCTTCTGCCCCTCGGTCTGGCTCACACGTGCAGCCATAGGCACAGCACTCACGCCAGCCGAACCAATCAACGGATTAATCTTCTTCTTGAGGAAAAGATTCATAATCTTGGCCATGAGCACACCGCTTGCCGAGCCGATGCCAAAGGCTACTATGCCGACGCAGAGGATACCGATAGTGTTCCAGTTGAGGAAACTCTCAGCCGTTGCCGTAGCACCCACCGTCAGTCCGAGACAGATGACAACGATGTTGTTAAGCTCGTTCTGCGCAGCCTTGCTCAGACGCTCCACCACGCCACTCTCCTTCATCAGATTGCCCAGCATAAGACAACCAATCAGAGTTGCAGCACTAGGCACTATAAGGCTCACCACCACAGCTACCACGATAGGGAAGATAATCTTCTCACGCTTGGAGACCGTGCGCAGCTGTTCCATCTTGATCATACGCTCACTCTTCGTCGTCAGCGCACGCATGATAGGCGGCTGAATCACAGGCACCAGAGCCATATAGCTATACGCCGCCACCGCGATAGGGCCAAGCAGTTCGGGAGCAAGCTTCGAAGTGAGGAATATAGCCGTAGGGCCATCAGCGCCACCGATGATACCGATAGAAGCCGCCTGAGCCGGAGTAAAGCCGAAGATGGGCAGATCCATCTGAGTCACGACAAACGTGGCGAAGATACCGATTTGCGCCGCAGCACCGAGCAGGAGGCTCTTGGGATTGGCTATGAGAGGACCGAAGTCCGTCATGGCACCCACGCCCAGGAAGATAAGACAGGGATACACACCCATCTTGACCCCAACGTAAAGCACATCAAGCAAGCCACCGTTGGCAAAGACATAGTTGTAGTCGTGATAGTGAGGCGACGAAGCGTTGAGAAAATGCTCGTTCCACATAGCCGAGTCAAACAAGCCTGCACCGGGCAAGTTGGTCAGCAGCATGCCAAACGCTATCGGCAGCAACAGCAGCGGTTCATACTTCTTGACGATGGCAAGGAAGAGCAAGAAGCACCCTATGCCAATCATCACAGCATTCTTCCAGCCCTCGCCCACGAAGAACTGTACAATACCCATCTCCTCAAAGAATCCACTCACCTTTTCGCCCATATCCACCTCCGCAGCCATAAGCGGAGCAGCCACGAGCAACATCAGCGAAAGGATTCCGAAGGTTTTAAAAGACTTCTTCATTTTCTCCTCGGAGTATTGTATGTTAGGCAAGCTCAACGATTACATCACCCTGCTGTACCTGCGCACCCTCCTGGACATTGACAGACTTGACCGTACCTGACATACCAGCACTGATTGTATTCTCCATCTTCATGGCCTCAAGCAGACACACGGTATCATTGGGCGACACCGTATCGCCAGCCTTGACCATAATCTTAGTGACCGTGCCAGGCAGAGGGGCAGTCACAGCATTGTTGCCAGCAGCAAGCTTGGGAGCCACGGGCGCAGGAGCCTCATGATGTACGGCAGCAGGAGCAGGCTTAGGAGCCAGTCCCGGAGCAGCGGCAGCCACGAAGTCGGCAGTCATCTCGACCAGGACGTCGCCCTGACTGACATTCTGCCCTTGGCTAACAGCCACTTTCTGCACCGTGCCGTCCACCTCGCTGACGATATCGTTAGCCATCTTCATAGCCTCGATGACAAGAAGCACATCGCCTTTCTTCACGCGGTCGCCATCTTTTACCTTGATGTCGGTCACCGTGCCAGGCAATTCGCTGATGACAGTCTTGGGACCGCCCGTCTGAGCCGCAGCAGGGTGACCAGCCATAGCCACCCCAGGACGCGGAGCCTCGTGCTTCACCTGAGGTATCTCTACACTATATTTCTGGCCGTTGAGAGTGACGGTGAGCGAGCCGGCCTTTTTCTCCTCGACTACAGTAGCAGTATAGTCCTGCCCACCGATATTGAATTTGAATTCTTTCATGACAATCAATGATGAAAAATATAATTAGATTTGCGGATTCAACTCGCGACGCCAGTGATGGAAGTTGTACGTATGCGTCAGCACTCCACTCTCGTGGTCGTGGGCATCATTATAGTACAGATACAACGCCACCGCTACAGCCGCTTTCTCCACCTCGCTCGCCTGATCAAATGCCTTAGCTTGCTTCCTCTCAGTCTGTGCCACCTTGACGTTCACCACCTTAGCCTTAGTCTTACGGGCAATGAGTGTGAAGATATTCAAGATAAACACCAACATGAGCAAGATGACAAACACCACGCTGACTCCCACGAGAGTCATCAACCAAGTCGAAGTTGTTACAGATAGCAATGTCATTTGGTTTGTTGTTTGGTTGTTTGGGTCTTTTGTTGTTTGGTTGGTTGTTTGTTGTTTGGTTGTTTGGTTAGTTGTTTAGTTGGTTGTTTCGTATATCAGATGGTCAAGTGGGGGGAATAGTCGTTAGTATCAACCAAACAACTAAACAACCAAACCACCAAACAACTACAAAGGTATATTACCGTGCTTCTTGGCTGGATTGTGAGCCTTCTTGTTGTCAAGCTGGTCAAGCGCACGTATTATACGGAAACGAGTGTTGCGAGGCTCAATGACATCGTCGATATAGCCATACTTTGCAGCCTGATACGGAGTCGCAAACAACTTGTTGTACTCGTCCTCTTTCTCCTTGATGAAAGCCTTAGCCTCCTCTGCCTTGCCCTCGTCCTTCAGAGCCTTAGCATCCTTAGCATAGAGCACACTCGCAGCACCGCTTGCGCCCATCACGGCAATCTCCGATGAAGGCCAAGCATAGTTCAAGTCGCCACGCAGCTGCTTGCAGCTCATCACGATATGCGACCCGCCATAACTCTTGCGCAGCGTCACCGTAACCTTAGGCACAGTACACTCACCATAAGCATACAGCAACTTAGCACCATGCAGAATCACAGCATTATACTCCTGACCCGTGCCAGGCAAGAATCCGGGCACATCAACCAGCGTCACCAGAGGAATGTTAAACGCATCGCAAGTACGCACGAAACGAGCAGCCTTGCGGCTCGCATTGCAATCCAGCACACCTGCCAACTGCTTGGGCTGGTTGGCCACGATGCCCACCGTCATACCATTGAAACGAGCAAAACCGATGATGATATTCTTGGCATAGTTTGGCTGAACCTCCATAAACTCACCATTGTCCACGATACCACTGATGACCTGATACATATCATACGGTTCGTTAGGATTATCCGGGATGATATCATTCAGATAGTCCTCCATACGATTGATAGGATCAGTACACTCGATACGCGGAGTCTTCTCCAGATTGTTCTGAGGCAGATAGCTAATCAGCTGTTTAATCATAAGGATTGCCTCCTCCTCGTTGGAAGCCGTGAAGTGAGTCACACCAGACTTCGTGGCATGCACACTTGCACCACCGAGCTGCTCCTGAGTCACAACCTCGCCCAGCACAGCCTTGACAGGGCCGGGACCAGTGAGGAACATGTAGGAAGTATTCTCGACCATCAGAGTGAAATCAGTCAGCGCAGGGCTATACACAGCACCACCAGCGCAAGGGCCAAAGATACCGCTAATCTGAGGAATCACACCCGAAGCCATGATATTGCGCTGGAAAATCTCGGCATATCCAGCCAAGGCATTGATACCCTCCTGCAGACGAGCACCACCCGAGTCGTTCAGACCAATCACAGGAGCCCCCACCTTCATTGCCATATCCATCACCTTGCAAATCTTGCTTGCAAGCATCTCAGACAGCGAGCCGGCACTCACCGTAAAGTCCTGAGCAAACACATAGACCAAGCGGCCGTCGATAGTACCGCTACCCGTCACCACGCCATCGCCAAGATAATGCTTCTTGTCCATGCCGAAGTTCGTACAGCGATGCTCCACAAACATGTCCATCTCCTCAAAACTGCCCTCGTCGAGCAACATGGCAATACGCTCGCGAGCAGTAAACTTGCCCTTAGCGTGCTGCTTCTCGATGGCCTTCTCGCCACCGCCCATACGCGCCTTGGCACGGAGTTCTACCAACTCCTTGATTTTGTCAGATTGAATACTCATCGTTTTTATTTAATTTAGAAAATTTGATTTTTTCTTGGATTACCGTGTGCAGAGCACACAATTCTGTGCAAAGTTACGAATAAGTGAGAACAAATCCAAATAAAAACCTGTTTTTGATTTGGATTTGTCGAGTGCAAGCAACTTAGACCGCAAGTCAGACTTACGAATAGGCGACGAAAGTATAACTTCGCAACAAAAAACGCACACGACAATGCCACAAGCCCTGACTCTCTACGAACTAAACGCCATGGTGCGAAGCATACTCACGTCCACCATGGACGACGAATACTGGGTCTGCGGAGAGCTCGTCGAAGGACGCCTCCAAGGAGCAGGACACTACTACGGCGAACTCGTCGAGCGCGACGAGTCCCAACGCAGCGGCATCATAGCCAAAGCCCGTATCACGATATGGGCCGGCAGCTACACCCTCCTCTCCCGAGGCTTCCAGCAAGCCACAGGACACAGCCTCAGTCCCGGCATCAAGCTCATGCTCAAAGTCAAAGTCAATTTTCACACAGCATACGGCTACTCACTCAACGTCCTCGACATCGACCCCACATACACCATCGGCGACCTCCAGCAAAAACGCCGCGCCATACTCGCACAGCTCGAAGCCGACGGCATACTCCACGACAACAAGCAACTACC